>JBLIKG010000068.1:0-9536 GCA_047636255.1 Roseivirga sp.
ATATGGCCAAGGCATTGGATGCTGACTTAATCATGGCTACTGACCCAGACGCAGATAGAGTCGGAATAGCTGCTAAAAATGAGAAAGGTGAATTCGAACTTTTGAATGGCAACCAAGCCGCCAGCCTCTTGATTTATTTCTTATTAAAGAAATGGCAAGAAAACGGCAAGCTGGATGGTAATCAGATGATCATAAAAACCATCGTTACTACTGATCTTTTGGCCAAAATTGCTGAAGACTTTGGTGTCGATTGCCCTGAAACCCTAACAGGCTTCAAATTCATAGCTGCTTTAATCAAAGAATTAGAAGGCAAAAAAGAATTCATTGGTGGTGGTGAAGAAAGCTATGGCTATATGATCAGCGATTTTGTTCGTGATAAAGATGCTATTGCTTCATGTGCTATGCTGGCCGAAATGTGTGCTTGGGCAAAAGACCAAGGCCTTTCTGTTTTCGATTTGCTAAAGGAGATCTATACAAAGTATGGCTTCTACCAAGAATCATTGGTTTCTATGACTCGAAAAGGAATGAAAGGTGCAGAAGAAATCAAGCAAATGATGATCGACTTAAGGGCCAATACACCTAAGTTGATTGGGGGAATTAAGGTAATTAAAACCATGGACTATCAGATGTCGCTTGAAAAAGATGTGATAGCTGGTACTGAAAAGAAAATTGACCTTCCCAAATCAGATGTACTACAGTTCTTACTCAATGATGGATCAAAAATTTCAGCTCGACCGTCAGGAACAGAACCAAAAATCAAATTTTACATTAGCGTAAATGCAGCCATGTCTTCTGCTGATGAATATTATAATACTAAATTGGGTCTCGAAGCTAAAATTGAAGTGATAAAAAAAGACCTAGGAATATGAGCATGGTAGCCCAATCAATTGCTGAACTATTAGAAAGAGATTTAGATCGCCTCTCTAATGAAATCGAAGCTTATAAAGCTGAAGAAAATTTATGGCTTGTGAATGGTGAAATCACCAATTCGGCAGGTAATTTAGCCTTGCATCTTTGCGGGAATCTTCAATATTTTATTGGCGCAGTAATTGGCAAAAGTGGCTACGAACGTAATAGAGAATTTGAGTTCAGCGGAAAAAATGTCCCCATAGAAGAACTTTTAAACTCCATCGTTACTACAAAACGTATCGTTAAACAAACACTACAAAGAATTCCTGAGTCAACCCTAAACTACCCCTACCCAATCCGTGTATTTGGTGATAAAGATATGAGCACGGTTTTCTTTCTTATCCATTTACAGGGCCATCTCAATTACCATCTAGGCCAAATAAACTACCACCGCAGGCTGCTCGATAAATGATCAAAGTAGAAGAAAATGTTTCTTTAAAACCCTTCAATACCTTTGGTATAGAAGCAAAATCTGCTCGTTTTATTGTCTTCAAAAGCATTCCTGAATTGCTCGATGCGCTGAAATTGAGACAAGTTAACGAGTCGCTCTTGGTGTTGGGTGGCGGCAGTAATATTCTGCTCACCAAGGATTTTGATGGCTTAGTATTAAAGAACGAGCTTAAAGGAATTGAATTGATTCGAGAAGACGATGAGCATGTATGGATCAAATCCATGGCGGGTGAAAGTTGGCATCATTTCGTGCTACACTGCATTGACAAAGGCTGGGCAGGAGTCGAAAACCTTTCCCTAATCCCAGGCACAGTTGGAGCCGCACCTATGCAAAATATTGGCGCCTATGGAATTGAAATCAAAGACGTTTTTGAACACCTTGAAGCACTCGAAATTGAGACTCAAAAGTTCAAGACTTTTGATACCCCGGAATGTGCTTTCGGCTATCGCGAAAGTATATTTAAAAGGAAATTAAAGGGAAAGTATATCATCACATCTGTAACTTTCAAACTTAAAAAGGTTGCAGAATTCAACACCTCTTACGGGGCTATTCAAGAGACTTTGGATGCTATGGGTATCAAAGAATTAAGCATTAAAGCGGTAAGTAATGCAGTAATTCATATACGTCAAAGCAAACTACCTGACCCTGCTAAGATTGGTAATTCAGGCAGCTTTTTCAAAAATCCAACTATTGATAGCCTTGATTACGAAGGATTACGAGCAGAATTCCCGAGCATACCAGGTTATAAACAAGCTGAAAATAAAGTAAAAGTTCCTGCTGCTTGGTTAATAGAGCAAGCGGGCTGGAAAGGAAAGACTTTTGGTGAAATAGGTGTACATAAAAACCAGCCTTTGGTGCTCGTGAATTACGGAAATGGTAAAGGCAAGGATATCAAAAATTTAGCCTTTGAAATCCAAGCATCTGTCGCCTCCAAATTTGGTATTGAACTCACTCCTGAAGTGAATATAATTTAATCCTTCCGAGACTGATTTCTAATCCCTAAATTCGCCATTCTTAAAGAGATCAATGTCCAATCGTACCCCTGCCTTAGGTTTTATCTTCATTACTGTATTGATTGACGTCATCGGCATTGGAATCATTATTCCAGTGATGCCACAGTTATTAGAGGAACTGGGCGCGGGCAGCGCTGGAGAAGCCTCAATGACTGGTGGGATTTTGCTTTCTTCCTATGCCATCATGCAGTTCTTTTTCGCTCCAATTCTTGGTGGTTTAAGCGATAAATACGGACGTAGACTGATCATACTCATTTCGTTATTTGGATTGACAATTGACTATATGTTCTTGGCGCTCGCTCCAACTATTGCCCTCCTATTTATAGGTAGATTAATTGCTGGCATTGGAGGAGCAAGCTTCACCACTGCATCAGCCTACATTGCCGATGTGAGTACGCCAGAAAAAAGAGCTCAAAATTTCGGCTTACTGGGTGCCGCTTTCGGATTAGGTTTCGTATTAGGACCAGCCATTGGAGGATTTTTAGGAGATATTGGTACAAGAATTCCATTTTTTGCGGCAGCTGGACTTACCATGCTCAATTGGATTTACGGTTTCTTTATTTTACCAGAATCTCTTTCAAAAGAAAACAGAAGGGAATTCAGTTGGAAACGTGCTAATCCTGTCGGCTCATTAAAGCAGCTTCGCACCTATCCACTGATGTTCGGATTGATTACTTCGATCTTTATCATTTATATAGCCACCCATTCAGTGAATAGCAATTGGTCCTTCTTCAATGAGGAAGTGTTCGACTGGTCGCCCAAACAAATTGGTTTATCACTCACCTATGTCGGTGTTCTGGTTTCCATAGTACAAGCCGTTTTCGTTAAGATTTTTATCAAACGCTTTGGCGTTAAAAGAGCAATTTATACAGGGCTAGCATTCAATGCTTTAGGATTACTATTGTTCTCAATGGTGTATCAAGAGTGGATGATCTATGCCGTTACAACGGTATATGTTTTAGGTGGAATTGCTGGACCATCATTACAAGGAATTATGTCGAATATGGTGCCTTCCAATCAGCAAGGTGAATTGATGGGCGCCATTTCTAGCCTTCAAAATTTAGCCAATATCATTGGCCCCGTTATAATGACAAGTATCTTCTTCTACTTCACTTCTCAAAGTGATTTGTATTTTCCAGGAGCTGCCTTTGCATTAGGCTCGGTACTTATTCTTATCAGCATTGTTTTTGCTACCCGAACGCTTCGGAATTATCAACCCGATGGCAAGATTGAGATCAAATCAACAGCCGAGCAAGCTGTTGAAGCAAACCAAACAATTTAAATTCGCCTTTTCGCACACAAATTGCCATATTAGCCAAATAACTTAATCTAGCAGCTAGTAGTACTTTTATGCCACTCAACGAAAACTCATCTTCTCCTTTTTTTGAATTGAATGTTTCAAACGAAACTGATAGACTCGAATCTGTCATTTTAGGCATTGGAACAGACATGGGTAAGGAGTTGGACATTAACCCAACGAGCAAATGGCATATTGAACAAGGCACGTATCCTACAGAAAAAGCAATTCAGGCTGAAATCAAGCAATTTGAGGAAGTTTTAAAACTTGAAGGGGTTGAAGTATTAAGGCCAAATAATATTCCTGGTACAGACCAAATTTTCACCAGAGATATTGGCTTTGTGATTGACGATACCTATGTGGTCGCAAGCATGCAAGAGGAAGTTCGACAGCTTGAGCTGCCAGGAATAGCACACATTACCAAACTTTTCAAGCCAAACCAAATCATAGTACCACCAAAAGAAGCGACAATTGAAGGTGGAGATGTGATTCTTTTCAACGATTTCATTTTTGTTGGGATAAGCGCACGTACTAATTATGCGGGTTACGAATTTATTAAGGCATCTTTCCCGACCAAAAATGTATTTCCGATTCATTTACTAATATCTGATGATCGAAAGGAAAACATACTTCATTTAGATTGCACCTTTCAACCGATAGGTAAAAAGGATGCTATCATTTATGAAAATGGTTTTTCCAAAAGGCCTGATATACTTTTCGACCTATTCAATGATGAAAGCTTGATCAGAATTAGCCATGATCAGTTAATGCGCATGGTACCTAATGTTTTCTCAATTGCTCCTGATACGATAGTGGTTGAAAGCTCTTTTGAATTGCTTATTCCACTTTTAAATTCAAGGGGCTACAAAACCTATTCTGTGGGCTATCGCGAAAATGCCAAACTTAGTGGCTTACTAAGATGCTCTACACAACCTTTGAGGCGAAAAGCTTAAAAACTAACCTATCCACCCATTTCTGCTATCGATTGCTTAAATAAAAGGAAGTTTTGATTCAGTAATTATAAAATTGATTGGTTAAATTAGAACCAAATCAGAACTATAATTCGTAATTCAATATTTTTAAGGTTCTTTTTTGAACCACTTTTTCTTTTCTATGCAAAATAACAGCTCAATCTCTGAAATAGACTTAGTTCATTTGAATATTCAAGATGAAACGTCAACGCTCAAAAAAGTAATACTAGGGATTGCTGAAGACACCGGTGACCCATTGGACATTAACCCGATGAGTAGATGGCATATTCAACAAGGCACCTACCCTACTGATGACTTACTAAAAATAGAAATTGAGAAATTCGAAAAGCTATTAGTATCAAATGGAGTTGAGGTTTTAAGACCCAAAAACATAATTGGAGTTGAACAAATTTTCTGTAGAGACATTGGCTTTGTGATCGAGGATTACTTCTTGATTGCGAATATGAAAGCTGAGGTTCGAAAAAAGGAGCTTCCTGGAATTCAGCACATCATAGATAGTTTTGATCCAGAGAAAGTACTTCTGATACCAGATGATGCAATTATTGAAGGTGGCGATGTCGTACTTTGGAACGAATACATTTTCGTGGGCCAGAGTGACCGAACCAATTATGCAGGCTATAAATTCATCAAAGAGACCTTCCCTAAAAAGCTGGTATACCCTGTGCAGTTAAACTTCGGTGACGATCCCGAGGATAACGTTTTGCATTTAGATTGTGCCTTCCAACCCATTGGGGATCACCTCGCGATCATATATGAAGATGGTTTTACCACTTGGCCTAACATTATTTATGAACTCTTTGGAGCCGACAACTTCATTCGAGTGAGCAAGAGTCAAAAAAACAGAATGTTCCCAAACATTCTATCCTTATCTAAAAATACGGTGATTGTTGAAAAGTCCTTCAACGAATTAAAATTCGTTTTGAAAAGTAAAGGATTCAACGTTTTAGAGGTGGATTTTTACGAGTGCTCAAAGTTAAGTGGCCTTTTTAGATGCGCTACATTGCCTTTAGAAAGAGTCAACGTTTAAATCACTTTTATGCAAAAGATTGAATTGCGGCAATTTATGGCAGAGATAAACTATAAAAGTGCTCAAGATTAGTCTTGAACACTTCTATTGATGTTTTAAAAATCTTAAAATTACTTTGCTTCGATCGTCTTTGACCAAACTTTTGGTAACGAAGGACGATTCTTTTTTAACCACCACACCGCATAATCAGCTCCGGTTTTGGCATAGTAAGTTTCAATATAGACGTAGTGTTTCTTTTCATTAGCATCATAAAACACGCCTGCATCTTTAAATTCCTTCTCCATTGTTGTTAGCAATTCCTTTGTACTAGATTCATTTGAGAATTGGCCAACTACGATAATGAAATTTTCAGCAACAATATCATTTGTGGTATCAGCTGCCTTTTCTGTGGCTTGAAGATTAACTATTAAGCAAAAAGTAAAAATGAGTAGCAATGTCTTTTTCATAAATATTATGGTTTGATAATATAAAAAGAGCTTTTTCAATTCTAAAAAAAAAAGGCCAAACTAAACAGTAAACTAAAATACTTTGGTTCAAATTACCATCATTGTAAAGGATTACGATTTTTCACAATTGAAATAAATTGGAGAATGAATGATGAAATGACCATTCATTCAGTAATCAAGCTTGATAAGTAATTTGGTAACATTCATTTCATAAAGAATGCCTAATTATTAAGTCGAAATTCATACCTTTGCGGCTTCAATTTAGCGCAGTCATGCAAAGCATAAGAAACATCGCGATTATCGCACACGTAGATCATGGTAAAACAACTTTGGTCGATAAAATCATCCTCGCATCAAAAATCTTCAGAGAGAATCAAGAGTCTGGAGATTTGATTCTGGATAACAACGACTTAGAAAGAGAAAGAGGAATTACCATCCTTTCTAAAAACGTTTCCGTGGTTTATCACGGAGTAAAAATCAACATCATTGATACTCCTGGTCACGCTGATTTCGGTGGTGAAGTAGAACGAGTATTAAGAATGGCCGATGGAGTACTTCTCCTTGTAGATGCCTTTGAAGGCACAATGCCTCAAACACGTTTTGTTTTAGGAAAGGCCCTAGCACTAGGCTTAACGCCAATCGTGGTGGTAAACAAAGTAGATAAAGAAAACTGTAGACCAGACGAAGTACACGAACAAGTTTTCGACTTAATGTTCAACCTTAATGCTACAGAAGAGCAATTGAGCTTTCATACCATCTATGGTTCTTCAAAGCATGGTTGGATGAGTGAAGACTGGAAACAGCCAACTGACAACATCTTCGCTTTATTAGATAAAATTGTAGAAGTAATACCTGAGGCACCTTCACCTGAAGGTACACCACAATTCCAAGTCACATCTCTTGATTATTCTGCCTTTGTTGGCCGAATCGCTATCGGACGAGTTTACCAAGGTAAATTGGAAGAAGGTAAAGCCATGGGGCTGACCAAATCTGATGGTACAGTTAAAAGAGTTAGGATTAAAGAATTACAAGTTTTTGAAGGCCTTGGAAGATCAAAAGTAACCGAAGTTAAAGCGGGTGATCTTTGTGCTGTCGTAGGTCTTGAAGGCTTTGAAATTGGTGATACGCTTACTGATTTTGAGAATCCAGCTCCTTTAGAAAGGATTTCGATTGATGAACCAACAATGAACATGTTGTTCACAATCAATAACTCTCCTGGCTTCGGCAAGGATGGTAAATTTGTAACTTCAAGACACTTAAGAGATCGACTTTTCAAAGAAATTGAAAAGAACCTAGCACTTAAAGTAGAAGCAACTGATTCTGAGGATAAATTCTTAGTATTCGGCCGAGGTATTCTTCACTTGTCGGTTTTGATCGAAACCATGCGTAGAGAAGGTTATGAGCTAATGGTCGGTCAGCCGCAGGTTATTTATAAAGAGATTGACGGACGTAAGTGTGAACCAATTGAAACATTGGTGGTAGATGTACCTGATAACGTTGCTGGTAAAGTAATCGAGTTAGCGACCCAAAGAAAAGGTGAGCTTAAGATCATGGAGCCGAAAGGTGATCAACAACATCTTGAGTTTGAAATTCCGTCTAGAGGATTGATAGGATTAAGAAATAATGTATTGACCGCTACTGCTGGTGAGGCTGTGATGAATCATAGATTCATGGAATACCAACCAGTAAAAGGAGAAATTAAAGGCCGTTCAGTAGGTTCATTAATTTCAATGGAAAATGGTCCAGGCACTGCTTACTCAATCGATAAGTTACAAGATAGAGGTACTTTCTTTGTTGCTGCAGGAGAAGAACTTTACACAGGTCAAGTGATTGGAGAACATAGTCGAGAAAACGACATTGTAGTAAATATCCAAAAGGGTAAAAAACTTACGAACATGAGAGCCTCGGGATCTGATGATAATGCTAAGATTATTCCACCTAGAAGATTCTCTTTAGAAGAAGCTATGGAATACATTCAAAAGGATGAGTATTTAGAGATTACTCCTTTAGCCATCAGAATGAGAAAAATTCATTTGGATGAGCATTCAAGATCAAAAATGAACAAGAACGACTAAGTTCGTTGAACTCATAAAAATTCAAAAAACTCCTAAAATTGATTTAGGAGTTTTTTTTTGACCCCAAGCCAACAATCTAATCCTGAATTCACAACCTTTTCATGCTCCTTTCGATAAATCAAAGATTATATTTATACATATGAAGAAAATTCTTGTACTCACAGGAGGCGGAGATTGCCCAGGACTCAATGCCGTAATTAGGGCCATTGTTAAAAGAGCAAATAAAGAAAAGGATGTTGAAGTGTATGGAAGTATCGAAGCATATAATGGTGTCCTCAAATCACCTCAAGAAATCGTAAGGCTTAAGAATAAAAGTATCGCAGGAATCCATGTAAAAGGTGGGACAATCATAGGAACAACCACAAAAGCCGATCCTTTCAACTATCCTGTTAAGGGGCCAGATGGAGAATTGTCAATTGTAGATAGGTCTGATGAAATGGTTGCCATGCTGAAGAGGCAAGGTTTTGATTGTATCATTAGTATTGGTGGCGATGGTTCTCAAAGAATAAGCAAGGCACTTTTCGATAAGGGAATGCCAGTAATTGGTGTACCAAAAACCATTGACAATGACTTAGCCTGCACAGACTTTACATTTGGTTTTCAAACGGCAGTCCAAGAAGCCACCGATGCAGTCGATAAATTAGTATCAACTGCAGAAAGTCATCATAGGGTAATGATATTAGAAGTGATGGGAAGAAGTGCGGGCTGGATAGCATTACACTCGGCCATTGCTGGCGGGGCGGAAATTTGCCTAATTCCAGAAATTCCATACGATATAAAGAAAGTGAAAAAGCGCATCGAATCGCGCTATAAAGATGGTCGGGGCTTTGTGAATATTGTGATTGCTGAAGGAGCAAAACCAAAAAATGGCACCATTACCACACGTGAAAGTGATGAGTTTGGTTATCAAAATCTTAGACTTGGCGGAGTGGCTTATGAGCTAACCAATCAACTAAAGCAAATTGACTGCAAGGCAGATATACGCGAAGTGGTTTTAGGTCATTTACAAAGAGGTGGTAGCCCAAATGCTTTTGATCGAGTTCTAGCAACTCAATACGGAGTTAAAGCTATGGAAATGGCCTTAAATCAAGAATTTGGAAGAATGGTAACATTCAAGAATAATCAAATAGGTTCTGTATCGCTAGATGCCGCAACTAGCGCTAATCATAATGTCAACCCCGATTCTTTCTTAGTCCAAACTGCTAAAGGTGTAGGAATTTCTTTTGGTGATTAAACAGCTCTAGTTCAGATAAGCAATTCCCTTTAATCTCCGAAGCCTTAAAAAAACAAAACCCCGATCGATTCGATCGGGGTTTTCTATTCACC
>JBLIKG010000069.1:0-9467 GCA_047636255.1 Roseivirga sp.
GCTACCGCTGCAGTAAGTCCTTGTAAAGGAGTAATGTCTGCAATGAAGATACCTCTACCATGTGTTGCAACGACTAACTCATTTTCTCTTGGATGAATCACCATGTCGTAAGCTGGGTTAGTAGGATAGTTGTTCGTCAGTTTGCTCCAGTTTTTACCAGCATCAATACTTGCATAAACGCTAAGTTCTGTTCCTACAAACAGTAAATTTGGATTGATGTGATCTTCTCTAATTACGTTTACTGGTTCTTTAGGCAGACCAGCAGCAATTGAAGTCCAAGTTTTGCCATAGTCGGTAGTTTTATATAGATAGGCTTCGAAAGCATCTCTTCTCATTCCATTGAAACTAACATAAGCCGTACCTTTTGTATGGGCAGAAGCTTCGATTCTTGTTACCCAATACTCTGGGTTATTTGGAATGTTAGCATTCAATAAAGTCCAATTTTTACCACCATCTGTAGTCATTTGAACGTTTCCGTCATCTGTACCCACCCAAAGCTCATTGGCATCAATTGGCGACTCTTCGAAAGTAGTAATGGTTCCGTATTGAATATTACCGGTGCCTTCTGCTTTTACTGGATCATTTTTGGTCAGGTCACCACTTATTTCTTGCCAGCTTTCTCCTCTGAAAGTTGACTTTAATACCTTGTTTCCTGAGTGGTAAATTACATCACTATCGTGCTGAGAAACTGCAATAGGAGCATTCCAATTCCATCGCATATTGCGGTCGCCATTGTAACGAATGCCTTTGCTTTCACCTGTTTCCATGTCAACGCGTTGTAAAGGACCGAATTGTGATTCGTTGTAGAGGTAACGATTATTTGTTCTGTCTACTACGTTGTACATACCATCTCCACCACCAGTTCTATTCCAGTCTTCTAATCCAATGCTACCATTGCGTTTAGAACTTGGGCCTCTAACAGAGCCATTATCTTGAAGTCCGCCATAAACATTATATGGATAGGCCATATCTACATCAACTGCGTAGAATTGTGCCAATGGAATTTCGTCAGGGTGATACCAGTTTTTACCAGCATCATAAGTTATGCCCATTCCGTGATCGTAGCCTAGCACAATATGAGCAGGGTCTGCTGGATCAATCCACATGGCGTGATTATCGCCACCAAAGTTGAATGCTCGTCCCCAATCTTTTCCCGCATTTTTGGTTTCCCAAATCTGAATTCCAATTACATAAACATGATCAGCATCTTTCGGATCAACTCGTACTTGCTGGTAATAATAACCAGGTGCTCCACCGATATCTTCACCATCAGGGCTGATTTTATTCCATGTTTCACCACCATCTGCAGAACGGTACATTTCTACACCTTTCACTGATTGGCCTCTTTTTAATGGAATTCCAACTTCAAGCATATTTCTACGCTCTTCATCAGAAATGCCATCCACGTTTACGTTTTCAATGTTTGCATAAACCACTTTTGGATTGTTGGGCGCATGAGCAACCCCAATTCTACCTAAAAATCCTGTTGGTAAACCACCACCCAATTTTTTCCAAGTTTTACCCGCGTCAGTAGATTTATAAATGCCACTTCCTTCGCCACCTTCATTAAAGGTCCAAGGCGTTCTAATTTTATCGTAGGCCGCAGCAACTAAAGTGTTAGGATCATTAGGATCCATACTTACATCCACTACTCCGATGAACTTACCGTCTGCTTTCTTAACTTCTAATACCTTACTCCAAGTTTTACCACCATTAGTAGTTTTGTAAAGTCCTCTTTCTGGATTATCAGAATAAAGGTGACCTAAAGCGGCAACATAAACAGTATTCGAATTATTCGGATCAATTAAAATTCTGCCAATGTGCTGAGATTCTGGAAGACCCATGTTAGTCCATGTCTTTCCACCATTGGTTGATTTATAAACACCATTCCCCCAATAAGAACTTCGTGAATTGTTGGCTTCGCCTGAACCTACCCAAACGGTACTTGTGTCACGTTGATCAACAGCGACTGCACCTACAGAGATGATATTTTCATTATCGAAAATGGATTTCCAAGAAATACCATTATTTACTGTTTTCCATACGCCACCAGAAGCCGTAGCAGCGTAGATTACTTTTGTGGCCTTATCCACAACAGCAAAGTCTACATATCGTCCCCCTTGGCGGGTTGGACCTATTTGCCTAAAATGAATTTTATCGGCAACGTTAGCGGGTATTTTCTGCGCCTGCGAAAAATGGGTCGACAAGCCAATGAGCACCAGCATTAAACTGGCTATTTTAAAGTTTTTAGTCATGCTTTTGTTTTGTTAAGAATGATTTGAGCTAAGTGTCAAATTACTGCAAAATAAGGTGTTTGTAAATAGCTGGTTCGAAGTTTACATGAGTGGTTTTTATGATCTTTCTCATTTTTTCATCCAATGCAGATCATTACTCTGAATTATCGTAACTAGTAATATTGAAGAAAAATTGAAGACCAATGACGAATTACATATCGGCCGCAGAGGCTGTCAAGAAAATAAAATCTGGTGATCACGTCTTTATTCATACTGCTGCGGCTACACCTGTCGGACTAGTTAAGGCCATGACGGACAGGGCGGACGAATTAAGAGAGGTTGAAATCTACCATTTACATACCGAAGGAGAGGCGCCTTATTGTAAGCCGGAGTTCAAAAAGAGCTTTCATACCAACTCATTATTTATAGGCGGCAATTGCAGGTCGGCTGTCAACGAAGGATTTGCTGACTTTATTCCTTGCTTTTTAAGCGAGGTGCCTATTATGTTCAGGAGGGGGGTAATACCCTTGGATGTAGCCTTGATTCAAGTATCACCTCCAGATGCGCATGGCTATACTTCGCTAGGCGTTTCGGTAGATGCAAGTTTAGCTGCCGTAGAATGTTCCAAAACAGTTATTGCTCAGGTCAACCCTAACATGCCAAGAACTCATGGCGATGGTTTGGTACATATCGATAATTTCTCAGCGATGGTTTGGAGTGAGGAACCAATTTATTCAAGTACGCCACACGAACTCTCTGATATTGAAAAAAAGATTGGGGTATATGTTGCCGATATGATTGAAGATGGTTCAACCCTGCAAATGGGTATTGGTGCTATTCCTGATGCGGTGTTGGCTTCGTTAACCAACCATAAAGATTTGGGAGTTCATACTGAAATGTTCTCTGATGGGATTATGCCATTGATGAAGAGTGGGGTAATCAATAATAAAATGAAAAAAAGGCATCCTCATACCTTGGTGTCTGGTTTTATGATTGGTTCGAGAGAGCTCTATGATTTCGTTGATGATAATCCTGCGATCAGAATGCTCGATATTCAATATGTAAATGATACTCGTGTGATTCGTGGTAATCCAAAAGTAATCAGTATCAACAGTGCGATTGAAATTGACTTAACAGGCCAAGTTTGTGCGGACTCAATTGGTACAAGAATGTACTCAGGAGTTGGCGGTCAAATGGATTTTATTCGTGGTGCTTCCTTATCTGAAGGAGGTAAACCAATTATTGCATTGCCTTCGGCTACAAGTCGTGGAGAAAGCAGGATCACTTCTTTCCTAAAACAAGGAGCAGGCGTAGTAACCACAAGGGCTCACGTGCATTATATAGTCACAGAATATGGCGTGGCCGATCTCTATGGTAAATCTTTAAGACAAAGAGCAAAAGCATTGATCAATATTGCCCATCCAGATCACAGAGAGCATTTAGAACGCGAAGCTGTCGAAAGATTTAAAAGCATGTAAGGGTATTTCTATTCAAAATTGTTTGATTCTCAGACGTTTTAAGGAAAATATCTTCACTTTAACTACCTTGAATTCCAGCCCAAAACTGGAATTTTTTTTTGAAGCCCACTCAAATTATGAAAAGGTCAACGTTCATTTTGATTTCCCTTCTGCTAGGAAATTATCTCTTTGCTCAAAAAACAATCAATGCATATTATTCTGAGGGTGTAGCTGCTTATGAAGCCAAAGACTTTGAGCAGTATATGGAAAGCATGGAAATCATTGATGAAATGCGGCCCAACTATCCAATTGTTGTTTATCGTTTGGCCGGTGCTTATGCTTTGAATGGAAAAAGAGCCAAGAGTATTCAAAAGCTCAACCAGTTACTTTTGATGGATGCCACTTATGAGTTTGCAACGAATTCAGATTTTGAAAGCATTAAATCTACAAGGCCCTTTGAAGAACTATTGGAGAAACAGAAAATTCTGACAAGGGTAGAAGAGCATGACGAGATTTTCCGCACGCTTGATGTAGGCGCTTTGCATCCAGAAAGTTTTGTGATTTTAGACAATGGCGACATTTTGCTTGGGAGCATTAGAGAAAAGAAAATTGTAAGAATTGATCCCGAAGGAAATCGAATTGATCTCGTCCAAACGCCTTATGCGGTTTTAGGAATGCATATAGATGACAGGACCAATACACTTTGGGCTTCAACCGCTGCCTTGCCAGAAATGGAGGATTTCGATCCTAAGGATGACGGAAAATCAATCATTCTTCAAATCAACCCAGTTTCGGGAGAAGTACTTCAAGGTATTGAATATGATCAAGGCACAACAATCGGGGATTTAACTTTGGACTCAGAATCTAGGATCTGGCTTTCCAACTCTAAAAAGCCTTACCTGAGTAGAGACGAAACGGATACGGCTAGTTATGAAGGAAGCTTTGTGCGCAAACAATTCGATTTGAGCAATACCTTTTTTAACATTCAAGGTTTGACATTGAACCAAGATCAGAGCAGCCTTTATTTCGCAGACTATATTCGGGGAATTGCCAAAGTGAGTATTGCCACGGATGATATCACCAATATCGAAGCGCCAGAAGATGTTTTGTTAAAGGGAATTGATGGGCTTTACTTCTACAAGAATACATTGATTGCGATCCATAATGGGGTGAAACCCTTTCGGGTGATGCAATATTTCCTAGACGAAACTGGTGATAGAATTTTGTTCGGAAGAATAATTAATCAAGGTGGAGCTTCATTAGGAGAACCCACTTTAGGGCAAGTGAAAGATGGCTATTTCTATTATCTAGCCAATAGCCCTTGGGGCGCTTATACTGAGGACATGCAACTTGATTTAACGCTTGTAAAACCAATAGAAATAAGGAGAATCAAGCTGGATTAAATTTGGATTAGGACATCCGACTTTGCCTATTTCTAAATACAGTAAAGAATTACAGTTCTGAAAAGTCCCAGCGGGACGACCTGTTAATAGAAAACATTCAGCCTATTAAAGCTCCAGCGGAGCGGCCTATTTTTAGTCCGCCCCTACAGGGCTTAATTTCTATGTTCCTTGCGTTACTAACAGGGCGCCTCGATGAGGCTCAAAAGGTCTTAATTACTTCTCAGGACCAGTAGTCTTGTTCAATAATACAGGCTTACCAAAACCAAGTTTCTCCATTGGCTTTAATTGAGTCGTGGCATCGCCAACCACCAACCAAATCATTTTATTCGGATCGGCATATTGCTTTGCCAATGCTTGAATGCGTTCTAAAGTCATATCCTTTACCACTTGCTCGCGTTCTTTCATGTAGTTAGGAGACCAACCATATTCGCTGATGTTCTCGAGCATATTCAATTTAGCACCAGCCGTTTCAAAAGCACGTGCATTGCTCTTGATCAAGAAACTCTTTGTGGTTTCTAAATCCTTATCCGTGAACGTGTCACCATAATTCTGAAGGATGTCTTTCACCAATTGTGAAGACTCATAGGTGACATTACTTCTTACTCCACTCGATATGGTGAAAGCACCTCTCGTTTTACTTCCAGAAAAACCTGATCGAATTCCATAAGTATAACCCTTGCCTTCTCTCAGCTCTTGTGTAAGTCTTGATGCAAAACCGCCACCACCAAGAATGTAATTCATCACCGTGGCTGGATAAAAGTCTTCATCTGTTACTGCTAAAGCCGGGTAGCCAAAGCTTAAAACGGATTGTTTGGCATTCGGGATATCATAGAAATATACCTGGGATTGTTCTGGAATTGCAGGCGGATCATAAGAAGGGATATTGACCGCTTTTGCTAGCCACTTGCTCTTGATGTCCAAAAGGGAAGTCATGGTTTCTACCGTATTGATATCACCGACCACATGCATTCTAGCCACAGAAGGGGAGATGTTCGCTTCATAGTATTTTTTAAGGTCGTCAATGGTAATTGCTTCTACCGACTCAACGCTTCCTAAAATACTTTGCGCTCTTATATTTCCCTTACCATAAATCAATTGGTTGTAGGCGTTTTGAGCCACTGAATTCGGGTTGGCTTCTTGTTGACGGATTCGACTGATGGCTGATTGCTTCGCCAGCGCGAACTCTTCAGCATCCCAACGCGGTGCTAACAAGATCTCCTGTAAGAGATCAATCACCGCATTGTAATTCCGAGAAAGGGTATTGACTGAAATAGTAATCTGTTCTGTGTTTGCCGAAACGTTGATCGATGCACCTAATTGCTCTATGGCTTCTTCCAATTGAGCCGTAGTTTTAGTTTTGGTGCCTTTGGTCATCATTTGAGCCAATAAATTGGATACGCCACCTTTATTCGGATCGTCTAATAACTGACCACCATCAATCGCAATATTGAATTGAACTAAGGGTACTTCTTTGTTTTCAATACCATAGACTTTCACACCATTATCTAAAGTTTCGTTCCAAACGGTTGGGATGGTTACTTCTGGAGTTGGCCCATAAGGAGGCTCTTGAGATCTATCGAAAGTCGATGGCGTTTTTTCGTAAGTGGCCACGATCGAAGGGTCAAAGCTTTCTTCTGCACCTGCAATAATTTGCTCTTCTTCCACTTCTGCTTTTTCAGAACCTTCAAGCGCTAATTCTATTTGTCCTCTTGGCACAAAGCTGGTCGCAATGAAGTTTTTTCCTTTAACATATTGATCATACACTCGCATCACATCTGCCGAGGTTACGGCTAGAATATTCTTGATGTCTTGGTTGATGAACCCAGGATCATTGGCGAAAATATTGTATTGCGCTAGTTGAAACCCTTTGCCTAAAACACTCGATAAACTATTGTAAAAGCTTGTTTCTTGACCCGCTTTGATGCGCTCTAGGTCTTTTTCAGAAATACCAGTTACTTCGAATTTTTTGAAGCCTTCATTAATAGCCGCAGCAACTTCATCCAAATCTTTTTCAGAAAAAGCACGAACAGTCAATTGTAGTTGCCCAGCTAATTCAGAAGTTCTATTGGACATCGACACATTCGAAGTCAGTTTTTTCTCTTCGATCAAAACTTGATTTAAGGGAGCGTTTTTACCGTTCGAAAGATAATCCGTCAATACATTTAGCGCATAAGCATCGGCTTTGTATTGTTCCACAGTTGGCCAAGTCATGGTAAGTTGTGGAACACGCGCGAAGTTATCTTCGTGATAGAGTTTTTTAGTTTCTTTAACGCTCACAGCTCTTGGCTTTAATGGAGCAATTGGGTCGCCCGATGGGATTTCATCAAAGTACTTTTTTACCATGGCCTTGGCTTGCTCTGGGTCAAAATCTCCAGCGATAGTCAACGTCACATTATTGGGCACATACCATTTGTTGAAAAAGTCCTTTACATCTTGAAGTGTGGCATTCTGAAGATCTTCCAAAGACCCAATCACTTGCCAGTTGTAAGGGTGATCTTCAGGGTAGAGGTTTTTGTCAATGACATACGAATTATAACCGTAAGGCTGGTTGTCACCACTTTGTCTTTTTTCGTTTTTCACTACTTGCTTTTCTTTGGCGAGCACGGGTTCGGTTACCGTATTGATAAACCAACCGAGTTTGTCGGCTTCTGCCCATATCATTTTCTCTAAGGCATCATTAGGTACGGTTTGAAAGTAATTTGTCCTGTCTCTGCTGGTTGAACCGTTGGCACCAGAACCACCGATTGTTGCACTCATTTTATCTAAACCACCCTTACCCAGGTTTTCGGATTCTAAGAATAAGAGATGCTCAAAAAGGTGAGCAAAGCCCGTTCTGCCTTCAATTTCTCTAGCGGAACCCACATGAGCGGTTAAGGCAACGGCCACAATCGGGTCTGACTTGTCGATATGTAGCACGACATCGAGGCCATTATCGAGTTTGAATTTCTCGAACTTCACATCAAAATTGGCGGAAGGATTTTCTTTCATGCTGTCGCATGCGACAACAAAAAATGCTAGCGATAAAATAAGGAAGAACTTTTTTAACATTTTCGGATGGTTTTAAAGTCTATAGTTACTCAAATAATTGACTTGATGCAAAGATGAATTGTTCCAAGGGAAATTGTAGCATAGTGATATTTAAAATTTGGAAAAGCCCACCGTTTGCGATGCATTCTTCTTTGGTATCGGCCGTTAGCAGTACAATTAGTTTTAACTCTATTTTTTTCATAAAATGCCTGATATTTCAGATCAACCAAAATAACTAAATGAAACGCGCCATTGCCTTGTTATTTTTGGCAGCCTGCATTTATTTGGCTTGTTCACCAAGCAAAATAAACGAAGCCCCAAATACCAATTCCAACGACTATAACGAGGAATATCGTCCTCAATTCCATTTCTCACCATATTCAATGTGGATGAACGATCCTAATGGGATGGTGTATTTAGACGGAGAATATCATTTGTTTTATCAATACTATCCAGATGATAATGTTTGGGGGCCAATGCACTGGGGGCACGCGGTAAGTCCAGATATGGTGAAGTGGGAGCATTTACCTGTCGCGCTTTACCCTGATGAATTAGGCTATATTTTTTCAGGAAGTGCAGTGTATGACAAAGAAAATACGAGCGGATTAGGCACTAAGGAAAACCCACCTTTGGTCGCCATTTTCACCTATCACGACATGGTTGGCGAGAAAGCGGGTACTAATACTTTCCAAACACAAGGCATTGCTTCAAGCACAGACAAAGGTAGAACTTGGACTAAATACGAGGCTAATCCTGTCATTCCAAATCCGGGAATTCGTGATTTTAGAGATCCGAAAGTAAGTTGGCACGAAGAGAGCAAACAATGGGTAATGGTGTTTGCAGCAGCAAATCAAGTGAAATTCTATGCTTCTCCAGACCTCAAAAATTGGAGCTTTTTAAGCGATTACGGAATTGAGTCTGGTGCTCATGGAGGCGTTTGGGAATGTCCAGATTTACTCAAGATGGAATTGAATGGCGAAACGAAATGGGTGTTGCTTGTGAGCATTAACCCTGGTGCTCCGAATGGCGGATCTGGTACTCAGTATTTCATTGGGGATTTTGACGGAAAAACCTTTACCAATGATTACGATGAAGAATTGACCAAATGGATCGACTACGGAAGAGACAATTACGCGGGCGTTACTTGGTCGAATGTTCCAGAAGCTGATAACAGAACTTTGTTTTTAGGCTGGATGAGCAACTGGGATTATGCTCAAGTCGTGCCAACCTACAAATGGCGAAGTGCGATGACAGTGCCTAGGGCTTTGTCTTTAGAAGAGGTTGGGGGAGATGTGATTCTTGTTTCGAAGCCAGTGGCAGAACTTAATGCTGTGGAAAACATAAAG
>JBLIKG010000070.1:0-9357 GCA_047636255.1 Roseivirga sp.
AAGAGCAAAACGCTTACCAAAGAAGAGCATGCTTTAAGATCGAAAAAGGTTTGTGATCAAGCCATTCAGCATATTCAAAATTCTAATTACAAGAAAATCCATCTTTTCTTACCTATTGAAAGGAACAAAGAAGTGGACACCAAAGCCATTTATTTATTCCTTAAAGAATCTATCAAGTATGATGTGATTCTTCCAAAAATGGATTACGTCACCAATCAAATGGTTCATATTCAACTTACTGACAAGAGTGAGTTGGTGAAAGCTAAGTTCGGAATTTTGGAGCCTGACCAGGGGCTCATTACTTCGCCAAGTCAAATGGACTGCATTTTTGTGCCTCTAATTAGTTTTGATAGAATTGGCAATAGAATAGGCTATGGAGGTGGATATTATGATCGTTTCCTCAAGAATATCTCATCTCACGCAATTAAGATTGGCCTCGCCATTACTCCTCCGCTTGACTTAATTCCTTATTCCGAAGTTTACGATGTTCAATTGGATCAATGCATTAACCACCATGGTTTGTATACTTTCTAGCCTGAACTCGAATAATAAAACAAACCTAGGGTGATCGTAGAAAGGCTTCCTCTTTGCTTAAACTCTCTAAAAGTGCTCATTCATAGTCCAGATGAACCTATTAGTTCCTGATGCCATGGGGACATCAACTTTTGGAGAGATGTCCCGACATTTAAAGTCGAGCGGGGTTTTCTAAACAAAAAAGGCCACAATAAATGTGGCCTTCTTCAATAAGTAATTTCTTTCTAATTCCCTTGTTTAAGCAGTTTAGTACTGATAAATCCTCCACCTAAAGCCAGTTTGAAAATATAAACTCCATTCGCAGCATTGCTAAGGTCTAATCTAATAATGTCATTGACCGAATGCTGTTGCTTCGACCCTACCAATGTGGATCCACCCAGACTATTGATCACTTGATATTCAAAGCCCTGAGGCACATCTTTAGATAAACTAATTTCAAAAATTCCAGTAGAAGGATTTTTTCTCACACTAATTGCCAAATCTCTAAAATAAGGATCGTCAATTCCAGTAATCAAATCAAGGATGGTATAGGTCTGTTCAGAGGTGACCGTTCCATTAAATAGATTACCATCTAAACCCTCAATGTTATTCGATGATTTAATATTGAGATCGATCAATCCATCATCATCAATTTCAATAACATTGACCAAGTAATTCGTGGCTGAAATTGCGTTAACAGAAGTTAGCGTGGCTAAAGCCGAAGAAGTTGAAAGCTCAAAATCTGCCAGATCCACATTCTGTACGTCACCGGAGAATGTAACTGAGAAAGTTACTTCAGCTTGATTAGTCACTTCATCTATTGGTTCAGACCTCGCTATTATAACTGAAGATCCGGCCGTAAAATCTATTGTGAAAGTTTCTTCGTCTGAGATTGTACCATTAAATAAATTACCTGAAGTGCCCTCGATATTATTAGCTGGCGAAATGTTCAGTTCTACCAATCCCTCAGTTAAAATACCAGTTACTCTAATTAAAAATATAGCATTAGATTGTCCGCTGACCTGAGCAATAGTTCCTGCCACCGAAGCGGATGATAACTCGAAGTCTGCAATATCAACTTTCTCAACAGCTTCGGAGAATGTTAATTCGAAAATAACATCAGTACGATTGACTACCTCACCTGTAGGGAAATTCCTTTTTACCGATAACGAAGGTGATGCGCTTGCACTGACGGTGTAAGTCTGCTCACTCGTAACTGTTCCAGCAAATAAATTTCCAGCTTCATCTACTATATCTTGAGCACTTGCAAAGTCTAAATTAAGTAAGCCATCACCAGTATAACCAGCAACCGAAACTTCGTAATTCAATGTTGTCATTGCTCTAACATCCGAGATGTTTCCGCTAAGCGAACCTGAGGAAAGGGCGAAGTCTGCGACATCCACTTTTGAAACAGCCTCATTAAATTCCACCAAGAAAGTAACAGATGTTGCGTTGGTTGTTTCTGCCACTGGATTAAACCTAGAGATTGCAGCTGTAGGTGCTGTTGAATCAACTATAGTATACGTCTCGCTGCTTTGGACTGCTCCAGCGAAGGCATTGTCAAATTCATCGGTGATACCTGAGTTTCCTTTTACAGCTAAGCCTAAAATCCCTAATCCTTGAATATTACTCACAGTAACATCAAATACTGTTTTCCCGCTTGATGCAGTGACTGCACTCACTGCACCTGATGCAGTCCCTGAGGTTTCAAAAGACGTAGTGGCTACACCTTCAATATTTTCATCAAATGTGAGTCTGAAAGTAACCTGACTCACCTCCACTTGTTCTGTTGTTGGATTAAGTCGAACAATTGAGCTTAAAATGGGTCCCGCATTATCTAAAGAAAGGTTGATTATATTCGTTAATGCTACAGGGCCTAGTTGATCTGTTACTCTTAGGCGATAAGCACCAGGTGTGGTTGCTGTAAATTGCGCACTATTGGCTCCTTGAATATCATTCCCATCCTTAATCCACTGAAAAGCAAAGCCTTGTCCGTTTGTAAACGAAATAGGGCCCCTTAAGACAGCAGATTGTGTTGCATTATCGATTGAATAATTAATGGTTGGGGCAAAAGTAATGTCATAACTGGCTTGATGTACTCCATTACCATGAGTGGCGGCCACTACCTCTCCTGTAACTGGTCTTACTTTGACCATTGATACTACCGCTTTACCAATTGTACTAGCTCCTTCTTGAGTCCAAACAGTACTATTGCCATTCAAGACCTCTGTTTTAAACAACCCTGATGAAGTGCCAACAAAATAGATACTTGCATTCTCTCCATTTGGCAAAATAGAGAAGTACCTAACTGAAGATCCATTCCCTGAGCCATTACTATTTTCTTCTAAATTACCCGCAATAGCCGACCATGTTTGACCACCATTTTCAGAGGCCCAAATACTGATGAGTCCATAGTTTGCATAGGTCAAATACACCTTATTGGAATTTATTGGATCAACGGCAATACTTGAAATTGCACCTGAAGGCAAATTACTCCCTGTGATTTCTGTCGCTTGAGCTAAGGTGTTAATATCATTCACTTTGTATACTTTCCCAGTTCTCGTACCAAAATAGAGTACGCCTTCTGGTTGAGTAGAAGCCGCCAAAGCCGAAACTCTATCGGTACTTGAACCCGAGCCAATCGGGATCTCATTCCATTCACCAACTCCTGGATTTGTTCTGATATCATTGGTATAAAAGACCTTTCCTCTAGCTCCAACATATAGTCTTTCTTGATTTACAGGATCGTAAATGAATGGGTTGATAAAAAGAAATTCATTTTCATCAGCACTTGGAGAAATATCTCCTTGAAACTCATAAGTCGTACCTGCTGCATTCAGCGTAAATCTTCTCATTTGACCTTGTTGAGCTGATACGTATAAAGAATTATAGGTAATTGCGCTATAGGACCCGTCTCCACCGAATAATTCCACCCATACTTCATTTGCCGCATTAGATTGAGACCCCCAAGTTCCATTGTCCTGCATACCGCCTATTAACAAAGCATCTCCACGGTGGTTAGGATAAAAATCAATGGAATAGAATTGTGTAGTTAAATAGCCATTATTCAGAGAAGTCCAAGCAACCGGACTATTGCTTCCTGTTGCTAAATTATTTGTAGTCCGATGAACACCACCGTCAGAACCCGACAACATGCGGTTAGCGTCTGAAGGGTAAAAAACAAGCGCATGTTGATCGGGATGATGATTATTGTACTGAGGAAAGTTAGATGGATTGTTATCATCTCTATATCCTCCAATATTAACTCTATTAGTGCCTGTTGTAAAGCCATCAGTCGAGCGTAATAAATTAGTCCCCCCAACAAAAATTGTACTGCTGCTTGCAGGGTGGACTTTTGCAAGTAGATTATATCCTCCTTGAGCATTGTGACCTTGGCCAGAATCAGTGGACACATTTAGATTTGAAGTAAGCGTTACCCATTCTCCTGTGCTGAGGGTATGTTTTAACAAAAATGTAGGACCAACTATATAAAATATATCTTGGTTTTGAGGATCAAAGCTAATCTCTATTCTTGAGTAAGAAGTAGATAAGCCTGATGGCGGATTAATCTTTACCCAGTTTATTCCATCTGTAGATTTATAAATTCCTTCCTGAGCATTGGCGCCATTATTAACATTATTGGCAATAGCAGCAATTACAACTCCAGCATTATTCACAGCTACATCCGTAGCCCCTTCACCAGTATTATTCCCCCCTAACACAACAGTAGAAGTTTGAAAATCATCGGTTGTTCTTATGATTTGACTTAAAGTCGCAGCATACATTTCGCGTTGGGTTGTATTCGAATTATCAATCGCCAATTCATTTACTACACCAAAATCGCCTAATTGTACATTATTGCCAATCGAAGTATTTGCTATCAATTGCCATGTAAGGCCGTTGTCGGTGGACTTATAAATTCCATCACCCAAATAAAAAGCACCAGAGGCAGATGCGGAATTTCCGAAAAATTCACCCGCTGCATAATACCAATTATTAGTCTGTCCAGTTCTTTTATCTTGTACAAGTGCAGTAACAGAAGGCAGTTGACTTACTGGTGAAGTTCTTGTCCATGTCGTACCACCATTGGCAGATCTCCATACTCCACCAGAAACTCCCCCTGCAATAATTATATTTTCATTAGCAACATCTAAGGCCAAACCCCTTGTTCTGCCACCAATATTGAATGGGCCACGACTTACAAAGCCTGAAGCTTCAGAAGCGTCTCCATTATTTGCAGACATCGCCACTTGTAGCGGATCTCGCCTGTTTATTTTTTCAGCAAAAGCCAACTCCTTTAAATGGATCCCTCTTGGAATTTCGCCAGTTTTGGGGTCAGCTAGCATCTGGTATTCTTCCTCAAGTCGTTTCTGAGAATTCTCATACTCATCTTCTTCTTCATTCTCCTGATCACTTGGCGTTTCAAAACCCTTAAACTGAACAGCGTTTTCTTGCACGATAAACTCCGAACTTGGGCTATAAAATTTGAAAACTACTGCCAGGACAATTAGAGCAGCAAACGCGATGGAAATTCTTCTTGATAATTTCATGAACATTATTTTTGAACCCAGGATACACTAAGCAGATTCCCAATCTTTTTTAATGGAGTTTTAATATCAATTTCTATGTCTTCACCTTCGGCAAACCGAACAGTTGAAGGCGCATACAAGCTCAATTTTTCGCCCACTTTAGGTTCTATAGTCGCAAATGTAGCACCGTACTTTATTATTTCTTTTAAGCTGAATATGTAAATATTTGCAGTAGCAGACTGCGATTCGATTGCCTCAATTCTTCCTTTGACCCTAATTGCATCTTTATTCATTGTAGATATTTCTGGGATTTCTACAGCCTCTGTATCAATCGTTGGACTTTTATAAGTACTCTTTTCTGACTGCTTACAAGCCTTGAGACTCCAACATGAAAGGATTACGATTAAAAGTAAATGGACTCTTTTTGATTTCATAATTAATTATTCAAAGTCTGTTAATGTACGATTTATCAAAATGCTATAACTCAACAACCAACTGAACTAACAATTATTCTGCCTAACTGTTTTTTATAGCTCTTACCATTTCCTTTTTACCTGGAGGGCCCGACAAAGTCTGAACATCCATGTCTAAAGATTTCAAATCCCTCTTTAATTGACCTTGAGCACAATAGGTAACTAATACACCATTATCCGCTAATCCCACTAACACAAGAGATAGAAGAGATAATTCCCACATTTCAGATTGTTTGCTTGGCGCGAAGGCATCGAAAAAGATCACATTAAATTTATTTACAGCTTCGAAATCTTGAAGCCTTTGCTCGGTTTTGAAGATTGAAAAGAGTGCTCCTTGACTGTGCATTACTTCCCATGGCGCATCGTGCAACGCCAGAAATCGCTCTTGTACGCTTTCTCCAGAAATGAACTGAGCATAGTTGAGCTGTTGATATAACTCTGCTTTCAAAGGAAAAGGCTCAAGTGTCGTAAAATTGACCTTTATCTCATTTTCATTGGCCCATTCCAAAGCAAGCAGGGCATTCAGCCCCGTACCGAAGCCCACTTCAAGCACGTTGATTTGTTTTAAGCCTTGTTCGGATTTCAAGTAATCTAGGCCTTCTTTAATAAAGACATGTTTGGACTCTTGAACTGCTCCATGAAAAGAATGGTAGGTCTCATTGAGATCGGCATTGTATAAGGAGTGCGAACCATCTTCTGTAACGATGATTTTTAATTCGCTCATACTTTTTGAATTAAAACAGTTGCATAAGCCGCAACTCCTTCTTCTTTTCCAACAAAACCTAATCGTTCAGTGGTAGTTGCTTTAATAGAAATGTCTTCTTCATCCATCCCCATTACTTCTGCCAAACAGGTCTTCATGGTTGGAATGTGTGGATTCACTTTTGGTATTTCTAAGCAGATAGTGCTATCAATGTTGCCAATAGAAAAGCCCTTTTCATGCACCAACTTGACCACATCGCTTAATAAAATTTTGCTATCAATCCCTTTGTATTTTGGGTCCTTATCAGAGAAATGAAAACCAATATCGCGTAAATTAGCAGCCCCTAAAAGGGCATCGCAAATCACATGAATAAGGACATCAGCATCGGAATGACCCACAGCTCCATGCGTATGTGGCACCAGAATCCCACCAAGCCAAAACTCCTTTCCTTCTTCTAATCTATGCACATCATACCCGAATCCAACTCTGATTTTCATCTTATCTGCTTTAGTAGAAACTTTACTTTTTCGAAAAATACCTCAATACCGAAGCGTTTTCTTTCCTTAATATTTTATTTGCCTGATCTTTAATATCCTTGGCCATCACCGATTGGATTTTCTCCCCTTCATGATTTACCATTTCTGGGTCTCCCAAAGTCCAAGCATAAGCTAAATTCATGGCTCTGTTCAGTAATTCAACCTCACTGAAAACCATGGTAGATTCAGCTTTGTTTTTAACTTTCTCCAAAGCTTTTTCTGAAAGCTCTGCCAGTTTAAATTTCTCTACCAGTTCCCAAACGGCTTTTTCTCCTTCTTCAAGAGAAACGCCTTCACTTAATTTTCCATTGATTACGAAAAGACCAGGATCACTTGAACCCGTAACATAAGCACCCAATGAACCAAAAAGCTGGTTTTCTTCAACCAGTGACTGGTACAAAATCGAAGATTTACCTCTCCCCAAAATATCACTCAATAAATCCACGGCATAGTATTCTTCGTCCGTTCGGCCTGGCATATGGAAAGCCATGTACAAGGAATCTGCTGGTACTGGCGCATGAATTTCAATGGATTTGAATTGGCTTTGAGCCTTTTCCTTTGGCAGTGATCTGTTATTGATTTCTCCAGCAGGGATGTTGCCAAACCATTTTTCAGTCAATCGCTTCACTTCTTCCAAGCTGGAATTTCCAGCAACCACCAAAACCGCATTGCTCGGATGGTAAAATCTTTTAAAGAAAGCTTTCACATCGTCCATCGTGGCTTTTTCAATATGTTCAATCTCTTTGCCTATGGTTGCCCATTTATAAGGATGAGTTTCATAAGCCAGAGGTCTCAACTTCAACCACGCATCGCCATAAGGCTGATTCAAATAGCGTTGTTTGAATTCCTCGATCACTACAGAACGTTGCACTTCTAGCACTTTGGGATCAAAAGAAAGGCTGAGCATTCTATCGGATTCCAACCAAAAGGCAGTTTCAATATTTTCTGCAGGAAGGGTGATATAGTAATTGGTGATATCAGGACTGGTAAAAGCGTTGTTCTCGCCTCCCACTTTTTGTAATGGCTCATCATAATTGGGCACATTCGCAGAGCCGCCAAACATTAAATGTTCGAAAAGATGGGCGAAACCTGTGCGATTTTCGTCTTCATCGCGAGAACCAACATTATATAGCAAATTCACCACCACCATGGGATTGGTTAAATCTTCATGATAAATGACCTGAAGGCCGTTTTCTAATTCAAATCTGTCAAATTGGATCATAATTCTTGGGAAGGAAGGCAAAAATAAAAATAATGCACATTAATTTTTGCTATTGGCCCTTTACTTTAATTTTGTTTCGCATAGTGCGGCTATTTTTATGGAATTCAAAAGAGAAGGTTACTCCGATCAACAACTTTTAACGCTTTACGAGCAAATCCTTAGACCCAGAATGATTGAAGAGAAAATGTTGATTCTCCTTCGACAAGGGAAAATCAGCAAATGGTTCTCAGGAATTGGGCAAGAAGCAATCTCGGTTGGCGCAGTTAATGCCCTCGAAAAAGATGAATACATTCTTCCTATGCACCGTAATTTAGGGGTATTTACAGGAAGGGATATTCCATACCAAAGACTTTTTGCTCAGTTTCAAGGTAAACTTACTGGTTTTACCAAAGGTAGAGATCGCTCTTTCCACTTCGGTTCCAAGGAGCATTTTATCGTGGGCATGATTTCGCACCTTGGCCCGCAAATGGCTTTGGCTGATGGGATTGCCTTAGCTCAAAAATTAAAGCAGGCAGAAAAAGCCACAGTAGTTTTTACTGGTGATGGCGCAAGTTCACAAGGAGATTTTCATGAAGCCATCAATGTGGCAGCCGTTTGGGATTTGCCTGTGATTTTTGTGATCGAAAACAATGGCTATGGCCTTTCAACCCCAAGCGAAGAACAGTTTAGATTCAAGAACTTCACCGATAAAGGCCCAGGCTATGGGGTAAAGGCTGTCCGAGTGGATGGTAATAATATTCTAGAAGTACACACTGCCATTAAAGCGTTGGCAGAAGAAATAAGGAAAGATCCTAAGCCCATTATTCTCGAAGCAATGACTTTTAGAATGCGTGGTCACGAAGAAGCCAGCGGCACTAAATACGTACCCACAGCATTAATGGAAGCTTGGGCGAAGAAAGACCCAGTTGAGAATTATGAGCACTATCTTAAACAAGAAAAAGTGCTTACCGCTAAAATCGAAAAAGACCTCCGCGCTAAAATCAAAGCAGATATTGAAGAAGGACTAGAGTTGGCCTATGCGGAAGAGCTCCCTCCCGCCACTGAAATGGAGTTTGATGATATGCATGCACCATTTGTTCAAGAAGTTATCGCTCCAAAGTCAGATAAAACTACCGAGAAACGTTTTGTGGATGCCATTTCCGATGGACTGAAGCAAAGCATGGAACGCTACGACAACCTAGTGTTAATGGGACAAGATATTGCTGAATATGGTGGCGTTTTCAAAATTACCGATGGTTTTGTCAGCCAATTCGGTAAGGCAAGAGTGCGTAATACTCCTTTATGCGAGTCGGCCATTATTGGTACTGGCATGGGCCTTTCCATCAATGGCTATAAGACCATGGTTGAAATGCAGTTCGCAGACTTTGTGACTTGCGGCTTC
>JBLIKG010000071.1:0-9213 GCA_047636255.1 Roseivirga sp.
AGATTAATCGCAAAAGCGACTGTATTTCTCTTCAAATCAATCCGGGGGAAAGGGTGGCTATGACTTGTACTATGTGATTTGGGATGATGCGATGAATTTTTCAGAGCCTGTCAACTTAGGTGAAGAAATCAATTCTTCCGCTAATGAACGTGATGGCTATCGATCGGAAAATGAATTCTATTTTTCTTCCGATAGAATTGGTGGATTTGGTGGCTTGGATGTTTATCAGTCGACAATTGAGGGAGATAATTTTAGAAAAGTTAGCAACCTAGGTCAACCGATCAATTCTGTGGCAGATGATTTTGGATTCCTTAAAATTTCAACTAATGAGGCTTACTTAGCTTCTGATCGTGTGGGAGGTTTAGGATTTGATGATTTGTATACCGTAAAATGGTCGGACCGAAATCTTAAAATCTTTGTAGTAGATCAGTCCGGAAATTCATTGAAAGAAGGTGCAAATCTTCAATTGATAACGAGTGATAAGCGTGTAGATATCTCTGAATTAGCGGAGAATGAATTGCTTAATCTTACAAAAAAGGGTAATACCTATTCCTTTACTGCCAGTAAAACTGGATACTTTAATCAAAATGTGACCGCAACCCTGACAGAAGATCAGGAAGAAATCACGCTTGTGTTGGTTCCAGTTCCTTATGAAGTTGAAGTATCTCAAGAGATTATTTATTATGATTTTAATAAGGACTTCTTGAGGGAACTTAGTAAAGAGAAATTAGATGAAATCATTGCTTACATGATCAAGTATCCTGAATTGAATTTTGTAATCGAATCTCATACCGATTCTAGAGCTACGGATAAGTATAATCAAAAGCTAAGTGAACAACGAGCAAAATCTGTGACCAATTACCTTGAAGAAAAAGGAGTATTTGGGGATCGTGTAAAATCGGTGTGGTTTAATGAATCTAGATTAGTCAATGACTGTGGGGATGGGGTACTTTGTTCTGCTTCAAAACATCAAATGAATAGAAGGAGTGAGCTAAAGCTGATTATATTCCCTAATCGAAATCAATCTTATGACATACCTGTTGGGGCGGCTTTATCAGATTTTCAAAGTAAAGAATCTGTCAGAAAGTGGTATCAGAAAAAATAATTAGAAATAAGCCTTCACTTTATGTGCCCCAAAAAAGTTAGACAATTCTTGGGGGTATTTTCAAGCGTAAAAATAAAAAATACGATTTTGACTTACCGGTTGCTTCGATATAGTTAGAGAGGTCTTCAAAGGGCGACACACGCTTGACTTAGTATTAGCCGAAAGGTAGGCATCATGAAATCTATGGTTGAAAGGTCGGTTTCCTTTTACAAGCGCTATGGTATTGATGGCCTCAAACCGATCAGTAATTTTTATTTGACAGATTTTCGGTTGAATGTTGTGCGAACATTGACGGCCGAATCTTTATCTTCATACCAATCTAGCCTTCGTTTCAATATCCCTAGTGTGTCCACCTTACAGAGTTGGGTAAGTATCTACGATCCTATGGGGCAGAGAGCCTAAAAGGCCCTTGACTCTTGAAGCGCAGCTCCCTAAAGAGCAGTCTTCTCAAAAGGCTTTACGAAAATTGCCAAAAGAAAGAAGGGCAACAGCAGAACGAAAACCAATGCGAAAACAACGAGTCCGTAAAAAGTATAAATTTTTAAAAGTGTCTTCATGTGGCGAACCGCGAAGATAATGGAATTTGGTGGGAGGGAAGAAGATAAAAATTATGAATCTGAATATAATCGATTAAAGACTGCCTGTTGTTTTATTGTTTTAGGTATTTTTTTAAAAATTAGCAATTCGACTTTAATAGCTCCTTAACTAAGCTTTGTTGCAGAGAACAGAGAAATTATTTATAAAACAACTAAATTATAGTTAAATAGAATATGTATTAATAATATTTATAGATAAAAAAAATATCAAAATATGTTTGGTATTTATACTTAGATTCTCACTTTTGAGAAAAGTAATTATAACTAATAATACTATGAATAAAACAACTAAATTAAAATTCACAATTTTTGGGCTAATGTTCACCCTAATTGTTGGGGCTGGAATGTTTCTACAACCTCAATCAGCGAAAGCTGGTATTTTTGGTAAATACGGGAAAATTAAATATATCACCGCTGATCCTAATGTTGGAGGAGTACAGCATTGTTTGTATTCAGTTTTTGCTAGAGAGTGTTTAATGAGTGGATTTAACCAAGAATAATATATTATGAAAAAAATCAAGACAAGAATTATTGCCATGTCAATTGTTGTTGCATCTGTCGCTTTTGGTGGTGTCTTTTTAAATGACGCTCAAGCTGGGCCATTTGGTCGATATGGAGCATTTAAGGATATAGTTTTAGAGCCGGGTGGAGACGCGGAGCGACAATGTGTATACTCGCTTTTTAAGAGAGATTGCGATTTACGCACTTATAACCAAGAGTGATTTTAAATGATAATTACTAAAATAATGAACTCTCCTCTTCGTATTCACTCAACTATTAAGGTGTTATTTGAGTTGGGGAGGAGAGTTTTTTCAAAAATATTGTGCTTGGTTTTTCTGATTTCAATCTTGATTATTTCTAGTTGTGATAATTCTGAGAGAGACTGTGAGAGCCTGATTGGTTTAACTACGATTAAAGAAACATCAAACCTTGACTATGGATTAAGCTCTTTAAAAATCCCTGTGCCTGACACCATCCTTTACAAGCATTTTTTGTTTGATGTGCTAGCAGTAAACGGTGATCTCAATTATGTTGGCTACAACAATCAATCAAATCGGTTAGAACTGTTTGATGGTAATTGGTTTGTTAGCCAATCGTTTGATAGAGAGATTTCGGCAAAAGTATCAGCTCTTACTTATCATTCTACTGACTCCATTTTTATAGTTACTGAAATGCCCCAGAAATTGTACCTCATAAATGATTTAGGAGAGATTATTAATAACTGGGACGTTTCAAAACCTTTTGATTCCATTACAGACGAGTATTTCTATCTTGCCAGTGATAACAATAGCAAAGTCAAAAATATAGGTGATGGAAAATTGCTTGTTAGTTTAACACGATTCGATCTTCAGACCGCCAATTACGAAAAAGAGCCAGGGTTTTTAGCTGTCTATGACATTAATGAATCTTCATGGGTGGGTAAACCATTTGGTGATATGCCCGATATCTATACTAAAGGAGAGTACCCGAGAGATTTTTCAATTCCTGATGTTACTATTGCCAATGATGCTATTGTAGTGTCTTTTCCGCTGTCTTCTCAGGTAGATTTTTACGATAAAAATACTTTCGAATTGACTAAGAGCTTGTGTGTAAAATCGAAAGAAGTTCCGCTGAACAATAAAATAATCAAAGGAGATGAAATTCAAGAAGAGGGCAACTACCTGATTACTGAACCCTTTTTTTCAGGTCTTCATTTCGATTCTGCTCTAGATGTATATTATCGGTTTTATTTTGAAGAGCAACCGTTGTTGAAGTTGAATGGTGAGCTTAATGAGTTTAGGTTTAGAAAAGCGAAGCTGATTAAGTTAGATGTTGATAACAGTACCATAGTTGTATATCCTTTTGAACATGAAAACACCATATATTTTATGTCAAAGTTTGGTAGCAGTAAGGAGGGTCAAATTTTAATTGCTTTTAGTAATGATGGAGGAGAAACTACACTGCATTTAAGTGAACTAAACATAAATGAAAAATGAAATATTATTTACTACTGTTCTTATTAGGTTTTTATAGCGTTCCGATAAATGCCCAAGATTCTGATATTGAATTAGACACGGAAGGCCTATTATATGCCAATTTGAATAACAATATTAATGAGCTTGCATTCGATAAAACTGGTAAATATGTAGGCATAATGTCTAACAGATATTTAGTATTGTTTAATGAAGGCAACATTGTTCTGGATAAGCTCGATCTTTTTAATATCCGAGATGGCGCTGGAGGAAATTGGTTTAATATAAGGAAGGTCTGGTTTCGCAATGATACGATTAGCATCAATAACATTAATTCTGTTCAGAAATTTGTTGTAAGAAATGATTCTCTAAAATTACTTACAACTGATATAAGTAGTGGCTTAACCAATCGTTCTTTTGGCAGACATATATCAATGGATGATGAGGTGAGATTACGAAATCATTATTTAGCTAACTTGAAGGGATGGGATTTTGGTTATTTAGATAAAGAAGAAAAGGGTAATAAATTAAAGCCTTCTATTTGGTTTGTTAAGGGTGAAAAGCAGAAGGAACTTGACCTTCCCTCCTTCAACTTTAATTTTGATGGGAGGCAACTTTGGTTCAAACGGTGGAGTGTACTAACGGGTGTCTATGATAATCATTTTGAGATTGGAAACAATAGCGTATACTTTTCCTTCCCATATCAAGACAAGCTCATAGCGTTTAACACGATTAGCGAAGCATTTACTGAGATTGATTTACCAAGTATTGAAAAAGGATCTGCATGGTATGTTTTTGTAGACCCTTTCACCAAAATTCCTTACCTCACAATTGAAAAGGATGGCTATTTTAGCCTCTACTACTTCAATCAAAAGATGGAGTATGTCTTTCTCACAGACTTAAATTATAAGCCGCAGGGGATTGTTAATTACAAGGTGTACGAAAAACGCAGCTTGAAAGAAGGAAAGATCAATTATACTGGACACTTTCTTAACCCTATTGAAAATGAAGAATAGTTTTCCTACATATCTAATCTTCATGTTGTTTTCCTTAATCAGTTGCAAAGAAGATGAACAGTCACTCTATGATCAGCAGTTTGATTTATACATTGAAAGATATCAAGAGAGTTTGTTTGAAGTTGAGTTGCCTTATTACCTGTATGCAGTAGATCTTGATGCTTGCAGTAGTTGTACGTTAGATCATTTGGAACTTATCAGAGAGCTTTCCGGCCGGCAGTCGATACAATTCCTAATCATTGGTGATACATCTGCTTGGTCTGAGAATATCACAGGACTTCATGGCCTAGATAATTTTCATTTTGATGTGGAGAAAAAGGTTTACAGTTTTCAAACGAATTTCGGGAAACCAATGATTCTGTTTCGCGACAAAAATAAGGAAACCAAAAGAGTTGAAGTGTTAAAAGATTTAAATTTTGAACTTGACAAATTGAGAGTGCTTCAGATTTTAAAATAAGTAACCCTCACTCTATAAATCATAACCTCTTTGCTTTCTCAATGGTATTATTGTAGTAGCACTTTATCGGTTTTTCTCTTTACAAACCTCTTTATCTGCTCATATTACTTTTGTTAACTGACAAAGGGTAATAGGGAAGGGGAAATCTGGTTAAGGCCAGAAATCGAGATTTTCTATTTTTTAAGATTTAAAAAGAATGAAGAACGACAAATATTAAAGATCATTAAGGAACATAAACAAGACTTAATTAACCATTGGGATGCCTACTATAGTCACTGACAAAACCGACTTAAAATCAATAGAACAAATACTTGATCAATTTAAAGATCAGGACCAAGTTGATATTTATTCATCGGGAATGAGCCTGATTGAAATGGCCATAGTAGTCAATAGTTTGTCCATTACTAGATTGATAGTTCAGAAAGAAGCGGAGCAATTAACTTTTATACTGAGCAATGGGACTATTATTCAAAGAAAATTCGCGGAAATTAATGGTTTGACCAATGCCAGTATCGAAAATCTAAAGGACTTCGAAAATATGGGGAATGGGATCATTTGGAATCAAATACCAGCAGCGGATATTTCACTCAAAGCCTTGATTCAAGAAGAACTACAACAAAAATTTAGTCTGGAAATAGCTTAGATTTTATTAAGCTCGCTGCTCCACATATTATAGCTCATTTTCCCTACTTATTGAGCTTGAATTTGAATATTGATGAGCTAGAAGTTGTTATGATCAGATTTTTCTTCCTCATCACCCCTCCCCAAACCACAACTCCTTAGCTTTCCACATCGCAGGATTGCGATTGGCTTTTTTCCATATTACCGAAAGGGTAGTGCGCTGAGGAATATTTTTGAGCTCAATAAACTTTACATCCAAGTCGAAACCGTATTGTAAGGCACTTGGAATAATCGCTACCCCCAAACCTCTTTCTACGAGTTTAAAAATAGTAGGAGCATGTACCGATTTATGAGAGACATTCGGGCTAAAGCCTTTGTCCTCGCAAATGCTCATAATCATATCGTAGTAAAGTGGGCTGTAATCACTCGAAAAAAGAATAAAATGCTCCTTGGCCAATTGTTCTACGCCCTTAAAATTCTGCTCATTTAAAATGTGATCCTTGGGAAGCACTATTGAAAAGGTATCTTCCAAAACGGGATGCATATGAAATCCAGCAGGCACCCTTGCCAATCGCACAAACCCAAAATCCAATTCACCCTTTTCCATTTTTTCTACTTGGCTGCCATTCGACATTTCTTCCAAACTCACTTTAGTTTCTGGAAAGTGTGCGTTCATTTTCACCATGAGCTCGGGAATGACTTGCTGCATGGCTGAACCAATAAAACCAATTTTGATTTCGCCTTGTGTACCCGCATGGATGCGTTGAAGCTCTAGTTTAGTCCGTTCTAAATGGTTGGTTAAAAAACTCACTTCATGCTTCAAATATTCGCCAGCTGCGGTTAATTCTACTTTCCGTTTGGTGCGTTCAAATAGCTTGACTTCCAAAAGCGCTTCCATTTGTGTGATTTGCCTGCTCAATCCAGGTTGCGATATAAAAAGCTTTTCGGCCGCCTTTCTATAGTTAAGTTCTTCGGCAACAGCCATAAAGTAATTGAGGTGCCTTAATTCTAATTGATAACTCATGGTTATTGAACTATAACAAAAATGGTATTTCTAATTATTAAAGCTAAGCCATACTTTCGTGAAGTAAAAACTTAACGCAATGGCACCAGGAATTTTTTTATTTGGCAAAGATCATTTAACCGCTGGAAAAGCCCTATCCCTTTGCAAGGGAGAACTCAAAGGCGATTTGAGCGAAGCAACAAGACTTAAAGTCCGCGCAAGTCAACAGGCTGTTGAAAAAATTGTTGCCAAAGGCAAAGCCGTTTATGGCATCAATACCGGTTTCGGCCCGCTGTGCACCACGCTGATTTCGGAAGAGAAAACGCGTTTACTTCAACTCAATATCCTTAAAAGCCATAGTGTTGGCGTGGGAGATCCAATTCCTGACGACATCGCCAAGTTGATGTTGATCCTTAAAATGCAATCCTTAGCGCAAGGCTTTTCTGGCATTGCCGAAACTACGCTAGACCGAATCAATTGGCACATTCAAAATGATATTATTCCAGTTGTTCCGTCTCAGGGATCTGTTGGGGCTTCAGGAGATCTGGCGCCACTTTCTCATTTGTTTTTGCCATTGATTGGCTTAGGCGAAGTGATTGTGAATGGTGAAAAACATGATGCTTCAGCCATTTTAAACCAACATGCACTAGCACCTTTAGAGCTTGGCCCGAAAGAAGGTTTGGCACTGATCAACGGCACCCAGTTTATTGCGGCTTATGCCGTGAAAGTGGTGGAGCGATTGCATTCATGTCTAAATCAAGCCGATTTAGTGGCAGCAATGATGGTCGAAGCTTTATTGGGTTCTTCCAAGCCTTATAAACCAGAACTTCATGCTTTGAGACCTTTCAAAGGTAACCAGCATGTGGCGGAAAGAATGTCGGCACTTTTGGCCAATTCAGAAGTGATGGAATCGCACTTCAATTGCAATCGGGTACAAGATCCTTATTCTTTACGTTGTATTCCCCAAGTACACGGTGCATCGCGAACCGCTTGGTTACACCTGAAAGAATTGCTCGAAATTGAGTTGAACTCGGTGACAGATAACCCAGTGATTTTTGATGAGAATCATACCATTAGTGGAGGCAATTTCCACGGGCAGCCTATGGCCATGGCCTTAGATTACGCCTGTTTAGCGGCTTCAGAAATTGGAAATATTTCTGATCGAAGAATTTACTTTTCATTAGAAGGTGACGTGAGCAACGTTCCTAAACTATTGATGAAGGACACTGGGATCAATTCAGGCTTTATGATTCCGCAATACACGACTGCTGCCTTGGCCAGTGAGAATAAAGGACTTTGTTTTCCAGCCAGTGCCGATAGTATCCCAACTTCATTAGGACAAGAAGACCACGTGAGCATGGGTTCAATCGGGGGAAGAAAGGCCTTAAGGGTGATTGAAAATGTAGAAAAGATTTTGGGTATTGAATTGATGTGCGCTGCTCAAGCACTCGATTTTCATCAACCACTCAAATCAAATGAAACCATTGCTGATTTACACACTGAAGTAAGAAAGGAGATTGACTTTGCCACTGAAGATCGCGTTTTCGCAATCGACATTGAAAAGGCCATTAACATCATAAAAAGAGGAACTCTGATTGAGCGCTCTAAAAAGTATCAAGCATTAAAAACCCAACACGATGAATTATTCGAAGTTTACTGAAAAGTACGCCAGCCATCCTCATTATAAAGCGCCAACTGGCAATACCTTAAATGCCAAATCATGGCAAACTGAGGCACCATTGCGCATGTTGCTCAATAATTTGGATGCTGAAGTTGCCGAAGATCCATCGAAATTGGTGGTATATGGTGGAACAGGTCAAGCTGCTCGTAGTCCAGAAGCTCTGCAGAAAATCATTGAATGTCTATTGAAATTAGAGGATGACCAAAGTCTTTTAGTCCAGTCTGGCAAGGCGGTTGGGATTATTCCTACTCATGCCGAAGCACCAAGGGTATTGATTGCTAATAGTAATTTAGTGCCGAATTGGGCCAATTGGGAACACTTCAATGAGCTTCGAGAAAAAGGCTTGATGATGTACGGCCAGATGACTGCGGGCAGCTGGATTTATATAGGAAGCCAAGGCATTCTTCAAGGTACTTATGAAACTTTTGTGGCCTGCGGAGTAAAGCATTTCCAAGGCGACTTGAAGCATAAACTGATCGTTACAGGTGGTTTAGGAGGAATGGGAGGCGCTCAGCCTTTAGCAGCAACCATGGCAGGAGCCACATTTTTAGGGGTTGACAAAGACCCCACTAGAATTCAAAAACGCTTGGATACTCGCTACATCGACCGAATGACGCACTCTTATGAAGAAGCTAAGCAATGGGCTTTGGAAGCGAAGGAGAAAGGCGAAGCCATTTCGATTGGTTTGGTGGGAGATATCGGTGATGTTTTAGAAAGGCTTTTGCAAGACAATGTGATTCCTGAAATCCTAACTGATCAGACTTCAGCCCATGATCCGATCA
>JBLIKG010000072.1:0-9200 GCA_047636255.1 Roseivirga sp.
CCCCAACTTTTGAGTTCAATATTAGAAGAAGCCATTGAGATTACTTCTTGTCCTGCGAAGTGTAAATCTAGTTGTGAAAATTGCCTTCTCAGTCATGATTTAAGATTGGTGGAGAATTACTTAGATAGACGTGTGGCTGAATTGTTTTTGAGAAACTTTTCTGATAGGCTGGAAATTCCAGTGGACAAGCAAATTTTGGGAACATTGTCAAAGCTTTGTTTAAACGATTTGAAAACAGAATTAATCTTGTCATCTAAGAGTTTTAGCAGCAAATTATACCTGTTCATATCGGGTAATCATATTGATTTCGCGCCCTTATCTCCTGGATTTAAACATTTTATTGAAAACCTTCCGATGAAATCAGTTGAATTAGTGTTTCCTGATTATTTGTTAGAAAAGTTGTCCAACGATCAGAAACTAGACCTGTTAGCACTATCCAAAACCTTCTCCAACATGACTCTAATGCAGAGTTATGAGGGACAACCAGAGGGTGTTTTGGCTGTGTTGGAAAGCGAATCTGGTGATCGAAGGGTTTATGCGACAGATTGTTTGTCTATGGCTGAACTCAATGACTCATGGGGACTGCTTTCAATAGATTCTTTGCTGCTCTACAGTGATGAATTCGAGGTGAATTTTCAGCATAAAAAAATAGTGATTGATGCATTCAATAAAGCCTCAAATGGATTGGCGGAAATTGCTATTTCAAATCATCTAAATGGGCCAGTCAAGTCTTTTGGTATTAGGTTTTGGAAACTGGTTTTGAATGCATCTAAAGATCAAAATTTGGGTATTGAATCCAGCCAATTAGTGACTAAGGTGGTTTACTCAGATAGATACCTAGCAACTCCTTTTGTCCTTAATCTAATGAAGGAGGTTTTGTTTACTTTGCCGTTTGAATTGAATCCGACTTGCAGTTTAGAAATCACAACCAAGAAACCTGATTCCTCATCCTATGACGAAACCATTATCAGCAACTGGAGGTCGCATGATGAGCTTTCTAAATTGGACCTGTTGAAAGAACTATATGGGTTCAAATTTTCTAGTGTACTAATCAATCAGTTAAGACAAAATAAAGAATTAGGACATAGCAGAGTGTTAGAAATTCACTTCGCAGAAGGTAAGGTACTTATAATTAGGTTGGATCAAGGTTTTGGCTATTGGATTCTGAATGGAAGATCTGCTAATTTTCATTTCCCTTTTTCCGGTTCCACAGAAAGTCAGTTAAAAGTGCTAAATGAGGTTTCTAGTAAAGATTCCGTGAAAAATTATCAAGAACAACCGACTTACATTTATTTGAGTATCAAATAATTTTTAAAGAGGAAGTCGATTGTAGAACTTAGAAATCATAACAACATGCTGCAAGTACCAGAGGAGTATTGGAAAGAAATGTTAAAGCAAGGCAATCTAGTGTCTGACTGGGTGAAGGAAATATGCTCGAAAGAAGATATTGCTGAAGCTCTAAATAAGGATTACAAAGAGCAAAAGCTTGAGTTTGAGCATGCGGCTATTTCGGCATTTTATGATTTTGGGGTGTTATATATAGAACAAGCTGCCATTACTCAGTATATAAAGACTACCCAAAACTTCTTTTCTAACTTACGCGATGCCCTACCAGAAATTTGTTGCTTAGCAGAAGTATTTGAATGGTATAAAAAAGAGCATATGAGAGAACTAACACCATTGCAAATGCATCAGGTGGAATTAATGATTTACAGAGCCGTACATGGCAGCATTGAATATATAATATGATCACAGGAGAATTAAAATTACAAGTAGATAAAATATGGGAAGCCTTCTGGACGGGTGGTATTGCCAATCCGCTTACCGTTATTGAGCAGCTTACCTACCTCATTTTTATCCGTAGGGTAGATGAAATGGAAACGCTCGAGGAGAAGAAAGCCAACCAAATGGGCATGGATAAGCAAATGGAATTCTTTGCTGCCGATGAACAAGCCTTCCGTTGGAGCAACTTCAAAGACAAAGACCCGCAAAGTATGTTCGACCTGTTTACACGCCCAAATGCTAAGGCTTTGACGGTGTTTGAACACATGAAGGAGATTGACAAAAAAGCAGGTGCTTTTACTGAGTTTATGAAGGGCGCCACTTTTATGATCCCCAATGCCCGACTGCTCGACCAGGTGGTGCAAATGATCGATAAGATTGACATGCAAGACCGCGACACCAAAGGCGATCTTTATGAATATCTGTTGAGTAAGCTTTCTTCTGCCGGTACTAACGGACAATTCCGTACTCCACGCCATATTATCCGCATGATGGTGGACATGATGGCGCCACAAAAAGAAGACACCATATGCGACCCATCTTCGGGTACTGCTGGCTTTTTGGTGTCTGCTGCTGAATATTTGCACGAACTGCATCCCGACTGGTTCCTTGACAAAGACTTTAGGGCGCACTTTCATAAGCAAATGTTTACGGGAGTAGAGTTTGATGCCACCATGCTGCGCATTGGCGCTATGAACCTACAACTCCACGGCATTGAAAGCCCTAATTTGATTGGTAAAGACTCCCTGAGTGAAAGTAACGGAGACCAAACCGATCTTTACACATTAATTCTGGCCAATCCGCCTTTTAAAGGAAGTTTAGACTATGATGTAGTAGAAAGCTCATTGTTGAGTGTTTCTAAAACCAAGAAAACCGAGCTGCTATTTATCTCCCTTATTTTGCGCATGCTCAAAGTAGGAGGCAGGGCAGCTGTAATTGTACCCGATGGTGTACTTTTTGGTTCTTCCAATGCCCATAAAGATTTGCGCAAAGTGCTGATAGAACAGCAGAAACTCGAAGCCATTATTTCTATGCCTTCTGGGGTTTTTAAACCCTATGCAGGTGTAAGCACAGCTGTTTTGGTATTTACCAAAACCAACAGTGGCGGTACCGACCATGTTTGGTTCTACGACATGCAAGCCGATGGCTTTAGCCTAGACGACAAACGCACGCCATTGCTCAAAGCAGAAGACTATCCAGTACTCGCTGAGCAAGAGCATTTAATAGCAGCCGAAGACCAAGCCACCTATTCCTCCCATGGAACAGGGGAGGTGTCCGAAGGACGGAGGGGTCATAATAAAAACAACATCCCCGATATCCTCACTCGTTACTCGTCACTGCTAAGAACGAAGGAGTCTCCTGAACAAAACCGCACCCGCACCGAACAAAGCTTTTTAGTACCTAAGGCCGAGATAGTCCAAAACGACTACGACCTCAGCATTAACCGCTATAAAGAGATTGTTTATGAGGAAGTGGAGTATGAGAAACCTGAGAAAATAATTGAGCAAATTGAGTCTTTTGATAAAGAGCGACAGTATTTATTAGAAAAATTAAAGGAGATTTTAAAGTAAAATATTATGGAAAGAAAAGAATTAGCTGAAAAGCTCGAAAAAGAATTGGAGGCTCTGAAAGAGTTAAGAGATGATTTTAAGCACCATGCAAAGGGTGTTAATCAACAACAGAACAAGCCTGATCTAATTTCGGTAACTTCAAAATTGACAGAATATCTCATCAAGATAGAAGAATACTTAATCGAATTCAAAAAGTTCATCTGATATATTTGAAATATAAATGACCAATTGGAAAGAGATCAATCTCGGTGATGCTGCAACCTTTGTTAATGGTTACCCCTTTAAACCTTCTGACTGGAGTATTAAAGGAGATGAAATAATAAGAATTCAGAACCTGACTAAATCTAGCAAGGAGGCCAATTATTTTGAGGGAGAAATCGCTGAAAAGTATAAAGTAAGGAAAGGTGATCTTCTTATTTCATGGTCTGCCACTTTGGGGATATACGAATGGGAAGGTGAGGATGCATGGTTGAATCAGCATATTTTTAAAGTCGTCTTCAATAAAAAAGAATTCGATAAGAATTTTTTCAAGTATTTAATTTCCTATTTACTTGATGAATTAGGACAAGAAGTGCACGGGGCAACTATGAAGCACATAACCAAAAAGAAGTTTGACGCAGTCCAAATCCCTTTCCCTCCCTTAGCCACGCAAAAGAAGATTGCGGCCATTTTAGATGCAGCAGATGCCCACCGCCAAAAAACCAAGCAGCTCCTCGCTAAATACGAGGAACTCGCCCAAAGCATCTTTTTAGAGATGTTCGGGGATCCAGTGACTAACCCGAAGGGGTGGGAGTATCGAAAACTCGATGATTCTTTAAAGTTTATGACCAGTGGATCTAGGGGGTGGGCTAAACATTATTCTGACACTGGATCAATTTTCTTAAGGATACAAAACATAGGATATGATGAGTTAAGATTAGATGATATAACTTACGTAAATGCACCTGAGAATGCGGAATCAAAAAGAACAGAGGTTCAATCAGGTGATGTGATTCTTACAATAACAGCAGACCTCGGGAGGACGGCTGTTATTCCAATGGATTTCCCTAAAGCTAATATCAATCAGCATTTAGCTCTATTAAGACTGAAAAGTATTTATAACCCTGTTTTTGTTAGTTCTTATATAGCTAGTAAAGGCGGACAATCACAGTTCTTAAAACTCGATAAAGGTGGGGTTAAGGCTGGATTGAATTTTACCGATATTAGATCTTTTAAAGTGTTTTCTCCACCAAAAGATATCCAGGATTCTTTTGCCAAGAGACTAGAGTCAATAGAAAATCAAAAGGAACAAGCAAAGAATAGTATTGAAAAAGCAAACAACCTTTTCAACAGCCTATTACAAAAAGCTTTTAAAGGGGAGTTGGTGAATTAAAATCGTAAGCAAATGAAATCTGATAAAGAGAAGGAATTCAAAGAAATACTAGAAAGCATTAATAATTATATTCCTGAGTTGATGAAAGCAGGAAAGTGGTTAGTAGAGGCCAATCCTCACATTTATAAATTTGACTTGATTTGTACTTCTATTCTTAATAGGTCGGTTAATTTCCATAAGGCTTTCATCTCCCTAGTTCATGAAAATAATTTTATCGCAGCTGCACCAATTGTTAGAGTACATATGGATTCAATGTTGAGACTGTATGCAAGTCAGCTGATCGATTACAATATTGACGAGTTTGCTCAGAAAATTTTGGATGGAGAACAGGTCGGAAAAATGAAAGACCGTGATAAGCAACAAATGAGTGATGGTTATTTAGCTAGAAAAATTTCTGAGGAAGAGGGGATGGACTGGGTTAAAAATATTTATGCCCAAGGAAGCGGCTATGTACACTTTAGCAATTTGGTGACTGGGCAATCTATAGGCTATAACAAAAAAGAAGGTATATTAAATGGTAGAATTAGATTAGATGATGATTTAGTCCCACTAGGTGAAAAAATTGCAGCATCTGTTTGCATGATGAAAGTTTCTAATAAAATAGCTGATATGATAATGGGCTGGGTAGAACAAAAAAGATCTTATCCTAAGGAAATTTAAATGAGCAATTTCGATTTTCTAAAACATGAGTTCCCAGATCTTTGGGAAAGGGCTACTAAGGCAGAGCAATATGCTTTGATAGATCCTGTGGCCTCTTGCTTCAATAGCAGGGCTTGTTTAGAAATCGGAGTCCGTTGGATGTTTGAGCATGATGATGCACTCCAAATGCCTTATCAGCCCAAGCTGGCCGATTTAATGTATGATGAAAGCTTTGGCCAAATCATCAAACCATTCGGTTCGCTTTTAAATGAAATTCACTTAATCCGTAAAGTGGGTAACGATGCCGTCCACAACGGTAAAATCAACAGCAATAAGTCTGTTCATTTATTGCAATGCCTTTTCCGCTTTACAGGCTTTATCTCTGCTTATTATGGCGCCAATACAGTAAGGCAGCCTGGACGTTTAGAAGAAGCGTTGCTACCTACAGGCGATGAGCTAAAAAAAACGAAGCTAGAATTACAGAAGCTGCAAGAGCAATTAGCGGCTTTTGAGCAAGATAAAATTGCGCATCACAAAGCGCTTCAAGAACGAGAAGAAGAAAACCATTTACTTAAAGCTACTAACCAGCAAGAGCGCAAGCAGAATAAAGAAAAGCGAGAAGAAAGGTCAGCAGTGGCTTCTCCTCCTGCTTTACCCGCACCTCCTTCCGAAGCAAAAACCCGTGCGTTGTATATTGATGCAGCCCTTCGGGAAGCAGGTTGGAACTTGTTGAGAGATGGAAGAGAGTTGGAGTTTGAAGTAGAAGGAATGCCTGTTTCTACCAATCGAACAGGTGTTGGCTATGTAGACTATGTGCTTTGGAGTGATAACGGTTTGCCATTGGCGGTAATTGAAGCCAAAAAAACATCGGTGGATGCCCGCAAAGGAAGGCACCAGGCCTCGCTTTATGCCGATTGCTTAGAGAAGAAGTACGGTCAGCGTCCATTGATTTACTATACCAATGGGTTTGAGGTGTACCTCTGGGACGATCAGTTTGCCACCGATCGCCTGGTAAGTGGTTATATGAATAAAGATGAGTTACAGCTGAGTTTAAATAGAAGAACAGTAAGAACTGACCTTCGCACTTTTCAGGTAAATCTAGAGATTTCAGGTCGAGGGTATCAGCTAGAAGCTATTCAAAGGGTAGCCGAAAATTTCTGTGTTACCCATGAAGGCAAACTGAAGCAACGGAACAGAAAGAGTTTGCTCATAATGGCTACGGGGAGTGGTAAAACAAGAACATCTGCTTCTATTGTAGACATGCTTACCAAATGCAATTGGGCAAAGCGCATTCTTTTCTTAGCCGACAGAAATGCACTGGTAACACAAGCTAAGAATGCCTTTAAAGAATATTTACCCGATCTCAGCTGTATAGACCTGACAAAGGAAAAAGAGAATAATGCCACTCGTTTGGTCTTTTCTACTTACCCCACCATCATGAACCAAATCGACAAAGCCAGAAATGGCGATGAACGTCATTTTGGGGTAGGGCACTTCGACTTGATTATTATCGATGAAGCGCACAGGTCTGTTTATCAAAAATACAGGGCAATTTTTCAATACTTCGATGCCATGTTACTCGGGCTCACCGCCACGCCAAAAGACGAAATTGACCGCAATACTTACGGACTGTTCGATATAGAAGAGAAGAACCCCACCTTTGCTTATGAGCTTCAGCAAGCAGTAGATGATAGGTTTCTTGTTCCACCAAAGGCCATCAGCGTACCACTTCAGTTTATGCGTGAAGGTATTCGTTATGCCGACCTCAGTGATGATGAGAAAGCTGAGTATGAAGAGAAATTTGGCGACCCTACAAAGGACGAAGCCGATGATTATATTTCAAGCGAAGCCCTGAATAAATGGTTGTTCAATACCCACACCGTGGATGCAGTGCTAGAACACTTAATGACTCGGGGTATTAAAGTAGATGGAGGTGATAAGCTAGGCAAGACGATCATTTTCGCTAAGAATCACCGTCATGCCATTTACATTGAAGAAAGATTCAATAAAAACTATCCTCAGTATTCAGGTGAGTTCTGTAGGGTGATTGATAATCAAACCGTAAAGGCACAAGACTTACTCGAAAAGTTCGTCCTGGACAAAGAAGAAAAACAACCTCAAATTGCCATTTCTGTAGACATGATGGATACGGGTGTAGATGCACCAAGGGTGGTTAACCTTGTTTTCTTTAAGCCTGTACGTTCCTATGCTAAATTCTGGCAAATGATTGGCAGAGGCACCCGACTTAGACCAAACCTATTCGGTCTCGATGGAGATAAAAGCCATTTTGTGATTTTCGATTACTGTCAGAATTTCGAATACTTCAATGTCAATAAAGAAGGAGTAGAAGCTTCGAAAGTCTATCCATTAACACAGCAAATCTTCCTCTTAAAACTTCAATTGCTGGTACAATTGAGAGAGTCAGAGAACAGTGAAGAACGTGAAATGGCAGAGTACTATACCAATCAGTTACATGGTGAAATAGAAAGTCTAGATGATCAGCGTTTCGAAGTGAGACAGCATCTTAGGTACTATGAGCAATACAAGCAGAAGGAAGCTTGGCAAAGCATTGGTCCAATTGCTTTTCAAGAGATAGAGGAACACTTGCTGCCCTTGACTATTCCCGAAACGGATGATCATGTGTCAGCCAGAAGGTTTGACGTTTTGATGCTCAATTATCAACTGGCGCTTTTAGGTGGAAAAATCACAGTGAAGTATGCCACACGATTAAGTCGTTCTTGTTCCATCCTCAAGAAGAAGGACAATATCCCTATGGTAAAGGCGCAAATGCCAATGATTGAACGGGTATTGACTGAGCAATTCATTACCTCTGCTAATGTGCAGGACTTAGAAGAAGTAAGAACAGCCTTGCGCGATCTGATGCAGTTTTTGGATGCCAAAGATCAACCTATTGTCGAAACTCATTTCAAGGATTACTTGGACTTAGAGAGTATCACAGAACTATATATCATGGGAGACAGAGTGAAAGCCATGCTTCCTTATGTTAGAAGAGTAGAAAGGTATATTGAAGAGCATAAGGATCAATTTGTGATCCGTAAGATCAAGAATAATGAGGCCATTACTCCTGAAGAGTTACAGCAATTAGAAGGAATATTCTTCAATGCCGAAGAGGTGGGTTCTAAAGAAGAATACGATAAAGAAGGACAAGGCAAGCCCTTAGCCAGGTTTATTCGAGAAATGGTGGGGCTCGAGAAGGAAGTAGTACAAAATGCCTTCGTTGATTTTATCAATGAGTACAAGCTAAATGCTGGACAAATCAGGTTCATGGACTTGGTGATTGGCTACCTAAGTAAAAATGGGGTGATTGATAAAAAGGCACTTTTCGAATCACCCTTCAAAGATTTAAATGATAATGGACCACTCGGCCTCTTTGATGATGCCCAGGTCACCAAAATGATAAACATCCTCGACCGCATTAATGGCAATGCGGGGGTGGGGTGAGGAGTTAAATATTTTTCAAACTTCAGTGATAAGTAATGGATATAATTGGAATAGCATTAATCTTAGTTTTTGGTAGTGCACTGTTCGTTTATAGCAAAAGAGCGAATGGTCATTTAAAAAAACTTCTAAACGAAGGAACATCAGGAGATGTCAATCTTCATTTAATAGAGTCGATACCATCTACCTTTAGCTCTATTGGAGTTCTTGGAACTTTTGTTGGTATTTCGATTGGACTTTTTTTCTTTAAAACCGCAGAAATAGAGACAAGTATTGAAGAGCTTCTAACAGGATTAAAATTTGCATTTGTCACTTCTATAGCGGGTCTAATACTGTCAGTGGTGTACAAAGATAAAATTCAAAAGGCGCTCAAACAG
>JBLIKG010000073.1:0-9087 GCA_047636255.1 Roseivirga sp.
CATTGCTCTTGAATTTTCGAGAGTTTAAACTTTTCAATTTGACCAAATGCATCCTTTAAATTAGAAAGGTATGGTTCTTCTATACGGTCTATTTCACGCAGGATTTCTACATCTTCAATCAGACCATTTTCAGAAAATTCAACACTATATTTATTACTATTCAATTTAAACTTTGCTTCAAAGCTCTTAACTCCTGAGGTGGTTTCTTGATACCATTTCACCTTCCTAGTGTTCGGGAAAGATTGACGTAACCATTCAATACTTTTGGTTGGTACTTCAGTACTTTTAATTCTCTGTTCAGCTTCTATCTTCTCATTTTGGGCGAAAATCAAAGTCGATGAAAAAAGAAAAATGAAGAATGTGTATTTCATTTTTTATGAATTCAAATTGACGCTATATACGGACATCTACAAATAATAGATGTTGAAATCGTTTGATAAGCAACTGTAATATTTCACAAGAATACCTGTTACAGCCCGTGCGTGTTTGTGAAGCTTAATGGTTTTGCTTTTTGGTGCCTTATTGGCGTCTTTCATACGTTTTGTAAACTCGTCTCGATTAGGTCGGAAAAGTGCTCCTGCGAAGCGACAGACGTTGCTATATGTCCACTGTTTATTGGCTTTTTTTCCTTGTCACTCATCTTCTGAACTGGCTATCAATTCTGACCGTAAATTTACTGCTTCTATGAGTTAAACTATATTGAGGAAAGGAGATTTGTTATGCTAGCCTTAGTAATCAAGTTTTAAATTGAACAGTCTTATCGTATCTTAGGTGAGATTCACGTAAAAAAATTCGATATGTCATTTTCTCTCCTTGCTAAAAGTTACCTTCTGACTACCCTTGTATTTTTTGCTATCGACCTAGTTTGGTTAGGTGTAATCGCTAAAAATCTATATAGCAAACATTTAGGTGGTCTCTTGGCAGATCAGGTCAATTGGACTGCTGCTATCGTTTTCTACCTCTTGTTTATTATCGGCATTTTCATCTTCGCTATTATGCCAGCTGTAGAAAAGGAATCATTCAAGTATGCACTTATCTACGGTGCTTTATTTGGCTTTTTCACTTATGCCACCTATGATTTAACGAATTTAGCTACGCTGAAAGACTGGCCTATCAAAATAGTATTCATCGACATTATTTGGGGATCGGTTTTGACCGCCTCGGTAAGTGTTTCTGGTTATTATATTACCAAATGGCTGGGGTCATGATGGACTTAATAGTAGAAATACTCGGCTTGGGATTACTTTATGCTTGTTTCTGGTTTATCCTCTCCATTATTTTCAAAAGAAATGACATAGCCGATATCGCTTGGGGCTTAGGCTATATTCTGCTTTGTGCTTATCTATTCTGGACGCAAGCCGTAACTGATTTGTCCATTTTGATGTATGATTTAGTTGCATTGTGGGGACTAAGATTGAGCCTTCATATTGGCATAAGAAACAGTAAAAAGCCAGAAGACTTTAGGTACAACAATTGGAGAAAGGAGTGGGGCAAAGCATTCTACTTAAGGTCATTTTTACAAGTCTATCTGCTGCAGGTTGTGATTCTATTGGTGGTGAGCACGCCTCTAATTATTGTTTCCCAATTTGGCTCAAACATCATAAATGGCTACTCCATAACACTAACCATTTTCTGGTTGATAGGCTTTATTTGGCAAGCCTTGGCCGATTATCAATTGGCACAATTCAAAAAACACAGAACGGACAAGGATCAGGTTTTACAAACAGGGCTTTGGAAATATTCTCGACATCCGAATTACTTTGGTGAGATTTTAATGTGGTGGTCAATTGGATTGATTGCGGTTCCATTGGAATGGGGTTGGATTGGCTTAATCAGTCCATTACTCATCAGCTATCTGTTGCTGAACGTATCGGGTGTACCGATGCTAGAAAAACGATACGAGGGCAATATGGCCTTTGAATCCTATAAAAAGAAGACACCAGCCGTCTTTCCTAAATTCAAATTCAAGGATTGATAAACTTGATGTTTCTTACAGCACTTAGGTTTTGACTAAGCGTAAGCCATTGCTTACCCTTGTTTTCTGAAATATAAAGATTGCCATTATTGGTGCCAAAGGTGATATAATCCATGCTTAGGTCCATGGCATGACGAAAAACAAGATCGAAGGCAGGGCTTGGTAATCCATTTGTTTGTGGAGTCCAATCTTGACCAGCATTATGGGTATGATACACCGCTAATTTTTGATTTGCCGGAATGCGCATATTGTCATTTTGGGCAGGAATTACCCAAGCCTCTTGATCATTATCTTCCGCAATGACCATGGCAAAACCGTATACGGCTTCATTTTCTTTATCTGTGATGTCTTTCCAAGTATTTCCGTAATCTTCGGAACGATAAATACCGCAATGATTCTGTTGCCAAAGTACATTTGGGTTTTTCCTCGACTGTCTGATCGTGTGTGGGTCATGCCCAACCTCACTCTCAGAATTAGGTAAGAAGAAAGCTTTTAAGCCTTCATTCGTGGGCTTCCATGAATAACCACCATCAAAGGTTTGGAACACGCCTGCGCAGCTTATTCCTACCAATAGATGATCAGCATCCTCTTGATCTAAAAGTAGAGTATGAAGAAAAGGGGAGTTGCTTCCTTTTCCGCCTCCTTGCCAAGTGTTTCTTGAAGGATGTTGGCTCAATCCATCCATTTCAGTCCAACTTTGACCCAAATCGTTTGAGTTGAACAAAGCGGCTGGCTCAGTCCCTATTAAAAGTTGAAGCAGACCACTAATGACTCTGCTTTGGATGGTCCAGATGGACTTGAGAGAATAAGGACTGTTGGTGTTGAATTTAGGAGGGTTGACTTCCTTGAAAGTCTCACCTTGGTCAACTGACCGATAGATCTTTGCTCCCCAATGTTTGTGATTAATGGCCACCCACCAATTTTGAGAAGCATCTTCATGAAATGCACCAATGGGCATTCCTAAAAAGTGGATATCATGCAGAAGCCAACTTGCATCAACTTTTTGATAAATAAGTAATCCTTTGTCTGTGCCTACTGCTATTTTCATTAGCCTCCTGAAATGGCCTGCATGATATGAATTTGCTTTGAATCTGCCAACGACAAGTCTTTCGCTTCATTAAATTCAATGGGCTCATTGTCTACATAAAATTTGACATGCTCTCTGACTTGGCCTTGATCATTAACTAAATAGCCACGAATGCCTTGGTAATGACTGTCTAACTGATCGATTAAATCTTCAAGATTATCGACAGTCAACTGTTCGTCTCTCAGGTCAGGGAAGAAGGTTTTTAGGGCAGATGTAAAGCTTATTTTAGCCATTTATAATAGGTTCAATACTTGAATGAGCAATTATTTTTGTGCTTTTGACTTTCTTGATACTCAAGATAGCTCTCAAACTGTTACCTAGTTCCATCGCTATGCTCAGGAAAGAAAGAGGAGTACATAAAATTACTTAGCACTGTTAAAATCACTTTTGCCGCCAGTCTTTTTGATCAACTTCGTATGCTTGATTTCGATTTCATGCGAGAAAGCCTTACACATATCGTAAATGGTTAAAGCAGCTACTGAAGCACCCGTTAAAGCCTCCATTTCAACGCCAGTTTTACCATAGGTATGGGCTTCACAAATGATCTCGACAAGGAGGTTGTCTTTCAATTGAATATCAATGCTCACCTTACTGAGTGGTAGATTATGGCACAATGGAATTAATTCAGCGGTTCTTTTAGCACCCTGTATTCCTGCAATAATTGCGGTTTGAAATACGGGGCCTTTTAAGGTTTTAATTTCACCATCGGCCACAAACTCTTGAAGACTAGCAGGCAATTGAACTTCACTTTTAGCAATGGCAGTTCTCTTCGTTTCAATCTTATCGCCTACATCCACCATGTGCGGTTTGTCTTTATCAATATGGGTGAATTCCTTACTCATAGCCTAAAATTGACTTCTATAAGGCACAAAATCAAATACTTCACCTTTTTTAAATGTAGTCTTGTCAGCTGGAAGCACGATAAAACCATCTGCAGCTACCAAATTGGCGAAATCGCCTGAACCATGACCAATAAAGGGATGAGCCATTAACTCAGCATTTTCATTGAAAGCTGTTGAACACTCTAAAAAGTAGGTGAGAGCAGCAGGGAAATTAACATCTTGATCTAACTTGACTTTGATAGCGGTCTCGCTTTGCTTTAGTGAAGTATTTACCCACTCCCGGAGGTACACTGAGGCACACATAAATGAGCTCACAGGATTGCCTGGCAATGCAAAAATGGTTGTGCCATTCGGAGCAGTGCCAAACCAAAATGGTTTTCCGGGTCTTTGATTCACTTTATGAAAATGTTTTTTGACTCCTAATTCTTCCAACACTTCGGGAAGAAAATCGAATTTACCTTTGGAGACTCCACCTGTTAATACAATACAATTATAAGTTTCAATAAACGTATTTAATTCTTTCTTAATCAATGCTTTATCATCATTCAAGTGATGCATCGATGTCTCAATACCTAATTGATTTAGTATAGCTTGTATCCCATAATTACCTGACCTTCTGATTTGATGAGGTTCAGGAATATCATCGATGGGCACAAGTTCATCTCCTGTGGTAATAATGATCGTTTTGGGTGGTGAAAGTACCGAAAGCTTTGACTTACCAATGGCCGCTGCAATATTCATTTCAGGTGCACCAAGCCTAATTCCTTTCTTAACTATAATATCTCCCTTTAGCTTGTCCATCCCTTCGAAATGGACATTCTGTTGCAGTTTTATGGTCTCAATATTAATCGTTGCGTTGGTTCCATCGATCGTAATGTCCTCATATCGAATCACAGTGTCAACACCCATAGGCATTATAGCGCCCGTCATAATTTGAACGCAATATTGATTGTTCTGAAGTGCATATTGAGCAGTACCTGCTGGAATGGTTTTCTCAATCTCAAAAGTTCTTCTGCCTTGTTCAAATGCTTTATAGTCGATGGCAATGCCATCCATGGTTACCCTGTCAAAAGGAGGGAAGGGACGATCAGCCACTAAGTCTTCGTTTAGAATCAATCCTAGACAATCTTTTAATTCCTTTTCAGATTGTATTGGCTTAAATGGATGGTTCTTAACGATACTTAATGCTTCTAAATAGGGGATGAATTCCATAATTAACCGCCAATAGTGGCCATTGATTCGAAAGAGTTTGAATTTGTTTTTTGTCTTTGTTGTGCTTCAAAACCATCTTTAGCACGATTATTAAAGAGTTTTCTGAATTGATTTTCGATTTCCAAATCCGTTGCCCCGTTCCTAATGAAATCTCTAAAACTGAAAATACCAGAATCGTATAAGCATGTTTTGAGTTCACCTTTTGGTGTCAATCTGATACGGTCACAAGCAGAGCAAATGGTACGAGTGTAGGCAGGAATCACACCAATCGATCCTTTTGCGCCAGGTAATTGGTAATTGTGAGAAGTAGAGCTTTCGTGATCGTTTAATCGAACTGTACTTGGATACTTAGTTTTAACGTGCTCGATAATTTGCTTTGCATTCCATTTGATAGGCGTAAAAACCTTCCCGCCACCATTAAATGGCATTTCCTCTATAAATCTTACACTCACATTATGGGCTAAGGTAAGTTCACTCATTGGGATAATGTCCTCAATATTATGCTCTTCCATCACCACGACATTGATTTTTGTGGTGATTCCAGCTTCCATTAACGCGTGGAACGAAGCCATTACCTGATCATATTCGTCTCTTCGAGTGATTTTGAAAAAGCGTTCTTTGTCTAGGCAATCTAAGCTTAGATTGATGGCATCAATACCGATGGCCTTCAGCCGTGGGAGATGCTCTGTTAAATTGGTTCCGTTTGTGGTGATGTTGACGGAATCAATGCCTTCAATATTCGTAAGGTCTTCAATCAAGTCCATAATATCTTTTCGAACGAAGGGCTCACCTCCGGTGATTCTCACTTTGTTAATGCCCATTTTAGCTAAAATGGTTGTGAGTCTCATCATTTCTTCAAAAGAAAGAATCTGGGTTTTTTTACTAAAGTTGAGGCCTTCCTCAGGCATACAGTAAAAGCACCGGAGATTACAGCGATCAGTGACGCCTAATCTTAAATATCTGAGTTGTCTGCCGTGGTTATCGTAAAGCAAGTGTATCTTCGTTCTAGAGGTTTTGATAAAATTCCATCAAGTAGTACAGCCATGATAGATATAGTTTCAAGTATACGCAAATTAATGAAAGAAGGGCAACAACTTGCTATTGCAACGGTCGTGAATACTTGGAAAAGTTCGCCAAGGCCTGTTGGATCTTGCTTAGTTATTACGCAAGAGGGAGAAATGATCGGTTCGGTAAGTGGGGGATGTGTAGAAGGGGCTGTTGTTAAGAAAGGACTCGAAGTTTTAGCCACGAGAAAAGCAGTTGTTGTGCACTACGGAATTACGGATGAAGAGGCCTGGGAGGTAGGTTTGAGCTGTGGTGGAGAGTTGGAGATTTTCATTCAACCGTTTTACACTGATGCAGTTTGGGCGGAATTAGATCAACTTTTAGAAGAAGACGCAGGGTTTTCATTACTCATGACACTGAATGAATCCCCTCAATACTCAGTGGTTTTAGCCAATGGTGAGGTAAGCGGAACACCTTTGTTAAAAGCTCAATTGGCCGCAATAGAAACTGCTTACTATGAAAGTGACAGTAAGACGTTGGCTTCTGGAAATCACTTTGTAATGACTTTTCCAAAAAAACCATTACTGCTCATGATAGGTTCTGCTCATATCACCGTAGCATTGACTGAGATGGCCAAAATGTTTGGTTTTGAAACCTTGCTGATCGATCCTAGGGCCACTTTCGCTACTAAAACGATTTACAAATCGAAACCTGATCAAATCCAGATTCATTGGCCACAGGAGGTGTTGCCAGGGTTTGATTTGAATAAAAATACCTATGCTGTTATTCTATCTCATGACCCTAAAATTGATGATGAAGCATTGAAGATATTGCTTAAATCTGAAGTGAGGTACATTGGCGCATTAGGCAGTCGAAAGACGCATGCAAAGCGAATCGATAGATTGACTGCCTTTGGTTTTAGTCCAAGTGAATTGGATTTGATTCACGCACCTATCGGCTTGGATATTGGTTCCAAAATGCCGCGCGAGATTGCTTTGAGCATTATGGCTGAAATTATTAAAGTGAAGAATACTCCACTTACTTAAGACTTAATAATTATCGTAGGCTCCGTTTAACCAAGCCCAGAATCTCCCCAAAGCCGTTTTTTTCTTAACTACCTTTTGAGTTTTCTGCGTTTTTGGTTTGTTAACTTTTGGTTCTTCAATGACCACTTTGGGTGTTAAAGGCTGAGTCGCTTTCTTTTTCTTTTTAACTGCATTGGCCTTCTGATTAGCTAAAACGGTTTCTTTGTAGTGTTTTTCTTTGAGTGCCTTAAGGTGCTTTTCCTCAGCTTCGCGCTTTTGTTTGGCCTCACGTTCTGTTCTTCTTCTTTCTAATTCAAGGCTATTAGGACGTGGTTTTCTTTCAGGTTGAAGTTTTCTATCCGAAGTCGTATTGTTTCTACGGACTATTGGGGTATCCTTAACTTTAGCTTCCGCTTCCTTTTCTTCTTTAACTGGTTTCTGCTTTGGGGCTGGTAAATCAATTTTACCCAGTACCTTCAATCCATCGAGCTTTAATTTTGGCGCTTTGATTAACTCAATGTCTTTGGTTTTTTCTTCGATTTCTTTTTCTAAAGAATAAATTTTTGGGGTTTCAACTTTCTTAATTTCTGGCTCCTTTAACTCGATTTTCTTTGGGGGCGTCTTTTTCTTCGGGGCTGGAGGCACCACTTCTTCTACTTCAATTTCTTTTTGTTCCTCTTTAATAACTTCGATTACTACAACCTGCTTTGGAGCAATTCGACTATTGATCAACTGCTCTTGTTCTTCTGTGAGCTTAAAATTAGGGTCGTTTTCAACGGTATGCCCATTTTCACTTAAAATCTCTAATAGTCGATTTGGGCTAATTTCTAATTTTCGAGCTAATTGTCTGAGGCGCATTGTGTTAAATTTGGATCGCAAATATAGCCATTTGACTTGCTTTTTATCAAGTTATGCTTTGTACTATTCTTTTCAGTTTATGAAAGCGTGATTTTGAAATTTAAGTTCACTGCTCGTCAATAAGAATTTTCTCAATCATTTTCGGTTTTTGGAATCACCCACAAATAGCTGTACCAATGCCAATTCCCATCATTATCTGGAATCGTAATGGTAAAAAGTGTCCTGCGAGAAGTCAAGGAAGTTTTCGGTCGAATTGCCATTTTCACTAAGCCGTCCTTGTAAATCTGAACTGATTTAGAGCATTGGCTACCTTGCACAAAACATTGCATTGACTCTATAAACAAGCCTTCTTCCTTAAATTCTAGATTAATGCGAGGCTTGTCTATGCTTCCATTATAACCGGTAGAAACCACTTCAGCCTTTAACACTTCAAGGCCTTTCATTTCTACTTTTTCTTTGAATTGGGTCAAGGTTCCGAACGATTCAGACATAGGGAATCGTGGGCATTGGAATAAGTCCGACTCAGAATGAATCACACCTGAATTTTGTGCAGCGGCCCCAATAAAGCCTAATTCTTTTAAAATTGGCTTCATCTCTTCATTAACTTCACCATAGGGGTAAGCAAAAACGAGAGGTGCTTTACCTAGTTCTAGAGTCATTTGAGTTTGGGCTGTTTCCACTTCTTGTTTAAAGAAACTGGCACTTGTGCGTTCAGACACATCTAGAAAATAGGGGTGAGTGTCGCTGTGGTTACCAATTTCTATGCCTTGACTTTGAGCCTTTTTAATTTGATCCCAGCTCATGTAATCGTTTCCACCAATGGTTGAAGTGTTGACAAATAATGTGGCAGTAAAGCCGTACTTCTTCAAAAGCGGAAGCCCATCCTCAAAAAAACTCTGATACCCATCGTCTACAGTGATGGCAACGGTTTTACCTTTAACTGCATCAGAAGCAATAATTTGAAGGCCTTCGGAAAAAGTAACGCTTTTAAAGCCAGCACTCTTTAAATACTTAAGGTGGTCTTCAAAAGTGGTTAATGAAATATTAGTAGAGGGGTAACGGTTATCGCCAAAACGATGATAA
>JBLIKG010000074.1:0-8915 GCA_047636255.1 Roseivirga sp.
TTTTTCCTGCGTTGGAAATATACCTTTAAAGAAGATCGAAAAGTTAGCCGAGAAATACTTCGCACAGATCCCTCATCATGTTGGCGAAAGATTTCGATTAACTTTTGATAAATACACTCCTAATTCAGAGACAATATTTCGCAATATTACCCAAGCACATTGCGCGATAGGTACAACGGCTTACGAATTGAGCCACGCTAATCGCCTGCCATTTTTCATGTTAATTAATGTTTTGGGTGGGCCAGGGATGAATTCTAGATTGAACTTAGCCCTTCGAGAGAAATATGGTTTTGTCTACAGCATTGACGCAGGCTACCATCCTTTCTCGGACACCGGTCTTTTTTCAATTTTCTTCGGAACGGAAAAAACACAAGTGGAAAGAGGCAGGAAGTTGGTGTTGAAGGAACTTCAGAAATTAAGGGAAGTGCCGCTTGGTACACTGCAGTTGCATATGGCCAAAGAGCAAATCATTGGTCAATTGGCCATGGCCGAAGAAAATAATACGAGTCTTATGCTAATGATGGGAAAGAGCATTTTAGACACGGAACGGATCGATGGATTAGAATCAATTTATGATCGCCTTAGAAAAGTAACGTCCAATGAGCTTTTAGAAATTGCCAACGACATGTTAAACGAGTCGCAATTGAGTCATCTCACCTTTTTGCCAGAGAATTAATGGAGTTTATTGCTGAAGATATTCAAGCCTATTCGGAGCAACATACTGAAGGAGAATCAGATTTATTGAAGGCTTTGACAAGAGAAACGCATCAAAAGGTTTTGATGCCTAGGATGCTTTCTGGCCATCTGCAAGGTCGTTTTCTCTCCATGATTTCACATATGCTTCGTCCTTCTAGGATACTTGAAATCGGGACATATACAGGTTACTCCGCTTTAAGTATGGTGAGCGGATTATCTGAAGATGGAAAGCTGATCACTATTGACATCAATGAAGAGTTGGAAGACATGGTGCGAGGCTATTTTGAAAAATCTGGCTTTGGTAAAAAAATAGATTACCGAATTGGTAACGCCCTAACACTTATTCCAGAAATAGAGGAACCATTCGACCTTGTTTTTATAGATGCGGATAAAATTAATTACTACAATTACTTTAAATTAGTAATCGAAAAAGTGCGCAAAGGCGGTTTCATTATAGCCGACAATGTGCTTTGGAGTGGAAAAGTTGTTCAATCCGAAAAGAAAATCGACAAGGATACACAAGCAATCTTGGATTTTAACCGTTTGACCCATGAAGATGATCGCGTTGAAAACGTACTTTTGCCGATCAGGGATGGCCTAATGGTGTTAAGAAAAAAATAAGAGTGATAAAATACATAGCGTCAATCATCATTTTCTTGATGGCTTCGTTGAGCACTTTAGCGCAAGCCCCAATGATTGTCCCTTCTGAGATGGAATTCGCTGGCATCACCCTAAAAATCAACAATAGCGCAAAAAAGGAAATTGAAGAAACCCTTGATCTGCTCACTCGAAGTCAATACCATTTTCAATTATTGGTAGAGCGATCCAATCTCTACATGGGAATGGTCGAAGAAATTCTTAAAAAAGAGGGTATTCCGGATGATTTCAAATATTTAGCAATTCAAGAAGGCCAGTTTGTTTCAGATGCGGTCTCAACTTCGAATGCCGTAGGTTTCTGGCAGTTTAAAAAAGCCACTGCTCAAGAATTAGGGCTTAGGGTCGATAATCTTGTCGATGAGCGTAAGCACATACTTTCATCAACCATTGGGGCAACTAAATATTTTAAACGTAGCAATTTCGTTTTCGATAATTGGCTCTGGTCGCTTCAATCTTATTTACAAGGACTAGGTGGGGCGCAAAGAGTCATTCCAGAGAAACTCTACGGAGCGACTAAAGTTGAAATCGACAGTAAAACGCACTGGTATATAAAGAAGTACATCGCCCATAAATTGGCTTTTCAAGATTTTGTTGGCAAGGGAAGAAAGAATCCAGAAATTCAATTGGCCACTTTTGAAGGAAAAGGAAGGACCTTGAAGGATGTGAGTAAGGATACTGGAGTTGAAATTGATGAACTAAAAAATTTGAATAAATGGCTTATAGCTTCGAGAATTCCAGATGAGAAATCGTATCAAGTAATCTATCCAATCAAATCAGGGCGCCAGCCAATTGCGCAAAATAAACCAGCAGAAAATAAAAAAGCCGATGATAGAAATGCTGCTAAAACGCCATCAACGACTACATCAAATAAAAACACGAACAGTCAATCAAAGGCAAGCAATAGAAAGTCGAATATTCGGCCAGTAGATGGCAATATTGGGGTTTTCCCTCAAATATCAGGCGATATTAGAAAGGCATATGAACCAGGTCAGATAGAGCTAAATGGTATTGATGCGATTAGAGCACGAGAAGGCGAAAACTTAAAATCTATGTCGGCAAGAACTGGGAAAAGCATTTCGAAATTAAAGCGCTACAACGATATTGGCGATAAAGGGAATGTTCGTGCTGGTAATTATTATTACTTGAAGAATAAGAAGAGCAGAGGCAAAGTCCATTATCATATAGTAAGGCCAAATGAGACCGTTTGGAGTATTTCTCAGGATTATGGAATTAAGCTAAAAACGCTACTTCATAAAAACAGAATGCGAGATACGGAGCCTCTGAAAGTGGGGAGAGTTATGTGGTTGCGTTTTATTCGGCCCGCTAATGTAGAAATTGAATTCGCAGATGTTATAATCCCTACTAACCGACCTACACCTGAGGACAAGTTGATCAAAGAAGTGAGTATTCCTGAAGCAAAACCCAATAATGTAGAAACGAAGACTAAGCAGGTTCAAACCACTAAAGAAATTAAGGAAGCGGATGAGCCAACAGAGGAAATTGTTCAAATGGTCAAGGCTTTAATTGCAACACCTAATGATACCATCATTACACATTACGTTCAGTCAAAGGAGTCATTTTTTGCAATTTCACAGAAATATGGAATCGAGATAGACGATATTTTGGATTGGAATGGTCTGAATGTTATGAACGGCCTTCAAATTAATCAGGCATTGAATTTGGTTGTGCCGAAAGCGTATTTTAAACCTGCGGTTGCAGTGAACACCCAACAGGCAAAAGAGATTATTCATGAAGTTCAAAAAGGGGAGACCGCTTGGGCAATTTCAAGAATTTATGGAGTAACAGTAGATGAACTTTTGAAGTGGAACAATAAGTCCGATACGAGTCTTGTCTTAGGTGAGCGGCTTAAAATAATCCCTAAAAATTAAAGCTGATTAGAATCATTGAATAGTTTTGTACAACTTTTTCAGGAGAAAGAAGGATGACTCGATTTTGGTTTATACTATTAATAAGTGCTTTTACCAGTGCATTGACTTTGGCGCAAGATCAAAATCAGCTTGCACTCTTATTGCCTCAAGACACTTCTGTAATTCGACTTGATACTATAAGTTATTGGAAATCAGGGAATCAATTCAATTTTAACCTTCAACAAGTGGGTCTTACCAATTGGGCAGCTGGAGGTGAGTCCTCTGTTGCAATAGGAACGAAGATCGAAAGCTTTGCAAATTTTGAAAAGGAAGGGAAGGTATGGCAAAACAGACTCAAAGTGAGTTATGGTTTGATCAGAAACGGAGATTCAAGAAATCGATTTGTCAAGACAGATGACCAGATTCTATTGAGCTCTAAATACAGTCAGAAGTTTTCAGAACGAATTTTATTAACCACTTCCATCAATTTCCAAACGCAAATGGACGAAGGTTATCGAACCGAAAAAATTGCTGGAACGGATCAAATTAGGAGAATCTTGATTTCGAATTTTATGGCGCCAGGCTATTTATTGGCTTCTTTGGGTTTGTCATATCGCGATGGTGAAGCAATTACAGTAACGTTGGCACCTTTCACTGGTCGATTCACTTTTGTGCTTAACGATTCTCTCTCTAATGCAGGCTCATTCGGAATAAGCCCAGGCCAAACGATCAGGCCAGAAGCAGGGATAAGTTTGACTGGGTCGTATAAAAAGCAGGTTGTAGAGAATGTTTCCTTTCTAGGCAACTTCAATCTATTTGCTAACTATGAAACCTTCCCAAATACGGTTGTAAACTTAGAAGCCGTATTCAACCTAAAGGTGAATGGTTATCTTTCTACCAACATCAGTTCCCAGCTTATTTACGATGATGATATCATGATTACCCGAAACGATGGTACTCGGGGTAGGGATGTTCAAATTAAGAATGTGATCAACGTTGGGGTTACGCTGAGCTTTTAGAACTCTGGGTCAAGACCGAGCCTTTCTTGTAGATCTTTTAGGGCAGGATATTTCTTCTTTAAATGCTCAAACTTTTCTTGATCAGTATAGAGCATTTTTCCCCTCTCAATTTCTACTGTTTCTGATCTAAGCTGAATGCTGTCATTCTTCAAACCATCTCTCAAAGTGATAAGTAAATCACCTCTGAATCGCTCAAAGCTAGCTTCTGAGGCACCATTAGAGATAGAAACGGTCACTACATTACCAGAAAGCTTGTATGGTTCTTTTAAAATCAGTAATTCTAATTGATTGTCCTCTTTCTCTCTTTGAGTTTTAAAGGCATTCCAAATTTTATCTAAATCATCCGCAGAAAAAGACTCGTTTCGGCCTTGGCTTTCTTCAATAACTTCTCCGTCAACAGTTTCCTCTTTTTTATTGGCCTGGGCCTTAAGCTCTGAAAATGATGGGATGCTTATCGTTTTAGATGGCGCTTTGCTTGGCGGCTTAGGTAGAGTGACTTGTGGTATTGGAGTCGATTGGACTTCCTCCTTTTTCTCCTCTGTACTTTCCTGCAAAGGAGAAGCCTCTTTTGCCACTGGTGTAGCTACCCTATTTGAATTTTCACTTTGTGGATTCGGCTTTTTATCTTCTGGAGTTGGTTCAACTAAGATTTTTTTTTTGATGGATCGCCAATAGCGTCCACTTGAGCCAATTTAATGGCTGAAGCTAGATGAGCAATCTTCACCAGCGCTAATTCTACATGTAGCCGTTGGTTTTTGCTCGCTTTGTACTGAAGATCACATTGACTAGCTAGGTTTAAGGCTGTCAATAAAAAGGATAGAGGAAGATTTTCAGATTGAGTCTTATACCGTTGTTTGATATTATCAGAAACCTGCAATAACTGGATAGTGGCTGTGTCTTTACATACCATTAAATCACGGAGGTGACTCGCTAGCCCTACTATAAAATGATGACCGTCAAAACCATTTCTTAAAATCTCATCGAAAGTCAAAAGTACATTGGCTGTATCTTGATTGAAGAGAAACTCAGTCATTCTGAAATAGTAATCGTAGTCCAGAATATGAAGATTCGAGATCGTGTTCTGGTAAGTTACTTTTTGGCCATGTGAGAAGGTGACAATCAAATCGAAAAGCGATAAGGCATCGCGCATTGCGCCATCTGCTTTTTGAGCAATAAGGTGCAAGGCTTCTTCTTCCGTTTCAATGTTTTCTTTCTCAGCAATCATCTTCAATTGCCCAGAGATATTGCCTACTTCTATTCTATTGAAGTCAAAGATCTGACAGCGAGAAAGAATAGTAGGGATCACTTTGTGCTTTTCAGTGGTAGCCAGTATGAAAATGGCGTAAGAAGGCGGTTCCTCTAATGTTTTCAAAAAGGCATTGAAAGCCTGATTCGAAAGCATATGCACCTCATCTATTATATATACTTTGAACTTGCCTTGTTGCGGAGGATAACGAACCTGATCTATTAGATTTCGGATGTCGTCAACAGAATTGTTCGATGCCGCATCAAGTTCATATATATTAAAGGTATCGTTAGTCGCTAATGGATTGTCAATGGTTTGGCCATTGATCATTCTCGCAACAATTCTTGCGCATGTTGTTTTCCCTACTCCTCTCGGTCCGCAGAAGAGTAAGGCTTGTGCCAATTGGTTATTATCAATGGCATTCTTTAAAGTGGTAGTGATGTGCTCTTGGCCAACTACTTCTTCAAAGCCAACAGGTCTATACTTACGCGCTGAGACAACGAAATTTTCCATCGCTGCAAGATATAAATCTTAGCTTATTTGTTTCGAATAATGACTTCAAAGATTTCTTTACTTTTTCTTTGGTGATTGTGGGTATTAAAAAAAATACTGACCAATTTTGAATCTGTATTTTTTCAGTAGAGGCCTTCAGGCAATCTGAATGAGGTCAAAAGGTCAATTCTTCTTAAATACCTTGATTAATGTGGTCCGATACCTAATAAATTTATTAGTCAACGTTGGAATTAAAAAAGCAAACTTCTATCTTTGTGTCCCTTTTTGAGGGGAGGACGACATAAAGTATTAAGAGTCAATTAAATATATCGAAGTGGATACACTAAGTTATAAGACAGTTTCGGCTAACAAAGCGACTGCAGACAAGAATTGGGTTATCGTAGATGCGAGCCAGAAAAGCCTAGGTAGATTAGCTAGTGAAGTTGCTAAAATGATCAGGGGGAAACACAAACCTGAATACACGCCACATGTTGATTGTGGTGATAACGTAATTGTTATCAATTCTGACAAAGTTAGAATGACAGGAAAGAAATGGGATGACAGAGTTTATTTGAGATACACTGGTTACCCAGGAGGTCAAAGAGAAACCACTCCAAGACAGTTAAAAGCAAAGTCTTCTACTTTATTGGTAGAAAGAGCTGTTCGTGGTATGTTGCCAAAAACAAGATTAGGAAGAGCGATTTTCCACAATCTATATGTATACGAAGGTGCAGAGCATTCTCACGAAGCTCAAAAGCCAAAAGAAGTTCAATTATAATATTAGCCGTTAATGGAAGTAATTAACACAATTGGAAGAAGAAAGACCTCTGTAGCTAGACTATACATGGAGTCTGGAAAAGGTGTTTTTAGTGTAAATGGAAAAACTTTGGAGGATTATTTTCCTTCTGATGTTTTACAAATTATTGTAAAGCAGCCATTAATGCTGATCGATCAGAATGACAATTTTGATTTTAAAATCAATGTTGATGGTGGTGGTCAAAAAGGCCAAGCCGAAGCAATTAGATTAGCCATTTCTAGAGCACTTTGTGAAGTTGATCTTGAGAATAGACCTCCTTTGAAAAAAGAAGGCTTCCTTACAAGAGATCCAAGAATGGTTGAACGTAAGAAACCAGGTAGAAGAAAAGCGAGAAGAGCATTCCAGTTCAGCAAGCGTTAATTCGAATATTTATCAAACTTATATATGTCTAACAAATTAGAGTACAAAGACTTACTTGATGCTGGTGTCCATTTTGGTCACTTAACGAGAAAGTGGGATCCGCGTATGGCGCCATACATCTTCATGGAGAGAAATGGTATCCATATTATCGATCTTAATAAAACTCTTAATTGCCTCGAAGAAGCATCATCTGCAATTAAGAACATCGTCCGTTCAGGAAGAAAAATCATGTTCGTAGCCACTAAAAAGCAAGCACAAACAATTGTGGCTGCTGAAGCTGAAAGATTGAACATGCCTTATGTGACTGAAAGATGGTTAGGTGGTATGTTGACCAACTTCGCCACAATGAGAAAGTCATTGAAGAAGCTTCAGGGTATCGACAAATTGATGAAAGAAGAAGCTTTCAAAAACCTTGCGAAAAGAGAAAGGTTGATGAAAACTCGTGAAAAAGAAAAGTTAGAAAGAGTATTGGGCGGTATCACCGACCTTACTAGACTTCCTGCTGCTTTATTCATCGTGGATATCAAAAGAGAGCACATCGCAGTTAACGAAGCTAAAAAGTTGAACATTCCTGTGTTTGCTTTAGTAGATACTAACTCTGATCCAAATGCTGTGGATTTCCCAATCCCTGGTAATGATGATGCTTTCAAATCTGTTGAAATTATCTTAAAGGCAATTGGTAAAGCAATTGACGAAGGTTTGCAAGAACGCAAAACCGAAAAAGAAGATAAGGACAGAGAGAAAATGGAGCAAGAAAAAGTAGCCGTTGACAAAGGCGAAACGAAAACAGAAGAAGCTTAAATCGATTAAGATCAACTCATATATAAAATTGAACATTGAAGCTTTTTCGGTGTTCAATTTTTGTTTTAAAGCACCAAAGCTGAACACAAGATTAAAGGATTGTTGCCGAGCAGAAGGTTCTATTAATTTATTTTCGACTAATAATTAAAATATATAAAAATGGCTATCACAGCAAAAGAAGTTAACCAATTACGACAAATGACCGGTGCAGGCATGATGGACTGCAAAAATGCATTGGTTGAAGCTGAAGGAGATTTCGACAAAGCAATTGATATTCTTCGTAAGAAAGGTCAAAAATTATCAGATAAAAGAGCTGACAGAGAAACTACTGAAGGATCTGTTTTTGTTAGAACAAGTGCTGATGGCGCAAAGGCTATCTTAATTGCTTTTACTTGCGAAACTGACTTCGTAGCTAAAAACAATGACTTCCAATCACTGGGTAACGAAATTGCTGACGCGGCTATGGCTCATCAACCTGCTGATCTTGACGCTTTAAAAGCAATCAAACTAGGTGACATTTCTCTTCAAGATAAAGTGACTGAGCTATTAGGTAAAATTGGTGAGAAGCTTGAAGTTTCTGTTTACGAGCAATTATCTGGCGATCAAGTGGTTTCTTATATCCACTCTACTGGTAAATTAGGTGTTTTGGTATCTTTAACTGGTGTAGGAAGTGTAGAAGTTGCTACTGCAGGTAAAGACGTTGGGATGCAAATTGCTGCCATGAGCCCAGTGGCTGTTGACAAAGACGGTGTTGACTCTACTACAATTGAAAAAGAAATTGAGATTGGAAAGGATCAGGCTAGACAAGAAGGCAAGCCAGAAGAAATGTTAGAGAAAATTGCTCAAGGTAAATTGAACAAATTCTTCAAAGACAACACTTTGTTAAGCCAGTCTTTTGTGAAAGACCCTAAATTGACAGTACAAGATTATTTGACTTCAGTAAATAAAGGTTTAACTGT
>JBLIKG010000075.1:0-8914 GCA_047636255.1 Roseivirga sp.
GAGAGTTAGTTGCTTTTGGAGTTCCATTTATCGCTAACCCTGATTTGGTAACAAGAATGAAAAAAGATCTTGCTTTGTCTAATCCAGATCAGAGCACATTCTACACCCCTGGTGTTCAAGGTTATTCAGATTATCCTAAGGCTAACTAAAAAGGCCTGAAAGTACTTACAAAGAGGAAAGTGTTATTATGCTTTCCTCTTTTTTATTTCTAGCTAAATACCCGTAAAGAGTTCAAAGCTTTCAAGATAATTCGGAATCACCACATTTGGCCAATGAAGTTCTCCCATCAGTTTTTCCGAGAAATGAGTAGCGCTTGCTAACTCACCGTGAACAACAAAGGCAATTTTTGGAGCTTGTTTGAATTGACTTGCCCAGTACATCAATTCTTGCCTATCCGCATGGGCAGAAAGCCCATAAATACTTTCAGTTTTACATAAAACAGGGATTTCATCTCCATAAATGCGCGAAGTAAGCTCCCCTTCCTGAATCTTCCTTCCACGAGTCCCCTCTGCCTGGTATCCTGCAAAAAGTAGTGTATCCTTTTTATGGGGTAAGCGATTGTACAAATGTTGAAGTATTCGCCCTCCTGTACACATTCCACTAGCAGAAATAATCACAGCATTACTTTCAATATTATTGATGCTAATGGACGACTCTTGTGATCTATAATATTTGAAATGAGCGTAATCGAAAATAGAATCCTCAGTCTCCCTGCCTATTCCTAACTTGTGATCGTTGGGATGCACCTTAAATAAGTTGGTTGTACTAATGGCCATGGGGCTATCGATATAGATTTCGCATTGCGGAATTAATTTCTTTTCCAGCAACTGAAAAAAATAGTAGAGGAGTAGCTGTGTTCTTCCTACAGCGAAAGCGGGAATTAGCAAACATCCACCATTATTAAATGTATCCTTAACGATAGTTGCGAGCTGGTTTTCAACATTATGGGCTACGTTGTCTCGGTCACCATAAGTTGATTCTATAAACAGCACATCGGCTTGATCAATAGGACTAGGGTCATTATGGACATGTTGATGATAACGACCTAAATCCCCAGAAAAAACAATTCTCTTTTGCTGGGTCTCGCCTTCAATACTGAGTGAAACAATTGAAGACCCTAAAATATGTCCGGCATCGAAAAAGGTGGCTTTGACATTTTCAAAAATACCAACCGAGTCCATATAGGGTAGGGCTTCCAGCATTCCTAACGCCTTTTCTGCATCAGCGATATCAAAAAGTGGAAGTGGTGGATTGTGTTTCGAATAGCCTTTTTTGTTAATGTAATCTGCCTCTTCCACCTGGAGTTTAGCCGCGTCCTTCAACATTATTTCCAATAAGGACGCAGTAGCTTCGGTACAATAAATCGGACCAGAAAAACCATCCTTAACTATCCTTGGCAAATAACCAGAATGGTCGATATGTGCATGCGTTAGGATTATTGCATCGATTGAAGTGGCATCGACTGGGAACTCAGCCCAGTTCCTAAGTCTCAATTCCTTCAAGCCCTGAAAAAGACCACAATCAACCAACAATCTTTTATGCCCTATTTCTAACAAATATTTGGAACCTGTTACAGACTTAGCCCCTCCTAAAAACTTCACTCGGACATCCATGGCCTTGTATTTATTTATAGAATGAAGTTGAAGCAAATAGTTCGTAAAAAGACTGACCTAAATCAGGAAAAACAATCAAGCCTTTACCCTCAAAACCCATTAGGTTAAACATTAACAAGTCACAGCCTCTTTTTATTGGCTAAAAATCTTTTTTACGTGCAGTTTTCACCAAGAACCATACAGGAACACAAGCCCACATGGTCAGCATTAAAAATGACACCAACATGCCTGAGCCATTTCCGAAGAAGTTTTGGAATAGCGCTCCTGTATAACCCAATAGAGCCGAAATATCGAGTTTCAGTAAAATCATTATTCTAGACAGATCGATAGGGTTGAACATACTCACCGCCAATGTGAATTTATCTAAGGGATAATCATCAAACACCAATAAGGAAATCAAAAAGAGGCCATCATAAATAACAGCCATAAACAACCAGAGAAGAATGGCATAACCGAAGCCTTTCACTTTGTTTTCGTTTCGAAGCGAAATATTAACCGCCAAAGCCACGAAAATAAAAGTGAGAAACGCCCCTACGACTAAAAGCAGGCCAAAATCCCAAATATCTGAAGACAGCGCCACACCATAAATTAAAAATGGAATGCCCAAACCAATTACTAGACTCAAAGACAATGACAAGGCGATTCCTAAAAACTGACCTAAAAAAATATGGCTACGTTTTATGGGTTGGGCCAACAGCAACTCGGTAAACTCTCGGGCGCTGTAAAAATACATAATGCCAAAAATGGTACCGATCATTGGCGTAAGCACAACGATAATATTCATCAAAGTAATTACCGCCTTGGAAAGATCATTATTAAGGAATAGCAATACAAAGCCCAAAACCAAGTAAAAAGCCAAGTACACATAACTCCATCGGCTACGGGTAAGGTCGGCAAAGCTGTATTTTAAAATCTTATACATCGCGCTCTAAAATTTTAGCTATGGAATATTCCAAGTTGCTTTGTTGCGTCTGCTCCTGGAGTGCCTCCACTGTGCCTTGGAAATAGATTTTACCTTCTAAGAGAAAAATGATTTCATCCGAAAGTTCTTCTACCAAACTCATAATATGAGTGGTAATGAGCAAGGTTTTACCTTTTGCTCTTTCTTCTTTTATAAGCTCTTTGAGCTGAATTAGCGCAACAGGGTCTAGACCGGCAGTGGGTTCGTCTAAAATCAACAAAGGGGCATCGAACATGAAGGTGAGTACAATGTTTACTTTTTGCTTTGTCCCTCCAGAAAGGTTGCTGAGTTTTTTTGAGAGCGAATCGCCCAAGCCAAACCTTTTAATTAACTCCTTTTCGTTGGCCTTAACGTCCCTAAGGTTCTTAATCATATCGATTAGCTCCTGAACCGTAAGGTTATCCGGAAAACGAGCAATCTGAGGTAAGTAGCCAATACGGTTTCTATAATTCCAACTGCCCAAAACAGGTTTACCTTCAAAATAAATCTCTCCTCGATCGGGCAATACCATTCCTAAAATAGATTTCAGAATAGTGGTTTTTCCTGAGCCATTTGGTCCTAAAACTGCAATTATTCCATGAGATGCTGTAGAAAACGAAACGCCATCAAGCACCTTAAGCTTGGAAAACTGCTTATGCAAATTCTCTATCTTAATCATTGGCAAAGCGTTTCATGGCAGGGTGGTTGTCTAGCAAATCGTCTGGAGTAAAAATAGGAGAAACCCGTTCTGAAAAATTAATGATATCAACAAAAAGACTTCTAAGCAGAATAATGGATTCGGGCGTTCTGTTGACCACATATGAAAAAAGCTTCACCGGCCTAAAAGGAACGTCTCCAATTTTATCCTTATCCAAATCATATCCAGCGTATGAACTCCAGTAGTTTCCTTCAAAGGAATTATCGTTCATTTTTGTATTGTAACTTAGGTCGAAAGAATTGCCCAAAAAGTTATTCCCGCTAAAAATATTGAGGTAACAACCCCCATTTACTTTAATTGCCCAACCGTTACGTTCAAAATTATTTTTGGTGTAATTAATGCGTGTAGAGCCTTCTAAAAAAATACCAATTGTGTTCTCTTTGAAAGTGTTGTTCACCACTTCTCCGTCATAAATTTCTTTCAAAAGCAGGCCATAAGAAGCCGTACCCCAATTTTGGATGAACTTGTTTTTCTTCATTAGAATAAACTTCGAAAACATCACCGCTACACCAGCCCCATTATCTTCGAACGTGTTGTCGATGTATTCATCGTTGTTCGAAAACATAAAATGAAGCCCATAACGGATATTGTTGTGGCTGTAGTTATTATAAATTTTACTGTGCTCCACAAACTCTAAATAAATGCCATCTCGCAATCCATACATTTCATTTTGCGCAATACGCAAGTTCGAGCAGTGCCAAGCATGAACTCCATTTCCAGAATCGTCTTGCCTAGTTCGGTTGCCGTAAATCTTATTGCCTGAAATTTCTCCGTGGTGCGACTTCTCTATCAAAACACCAAAAAATGGATTCTCGATCACATTATTTCTGATAGAGAAATATGCAATATTGTAAGTATAAATAGCCGCAAAATCTTTAGTGAAACTTCGGCCAGCATTCTTAAGTATCAAACCAGACACGTGAATATTGTCACTAAGTAGTTTTAGAATGTAGCCTTCGTTTTTACCATCAAGCACGGCCCCATTTTTACCCCTAATGGAAAGGGGAATAGTTACCTCGAGATTAACAGTCTCATAAATACCTGCATCAATGATGAGGGTGTCAAAGGGTTTGGCATCGGTATAAGCTTCGATCAAGGTTTTATACTGACACGCAGCACATACTTTAATTGTATTGGCCCATGCACAAAACGGCAAAACCATAAATGACATTATGATGCACACCTTACCCATTATTTTCGATTGAATTGAGCGTTTATAGATTCCCAGTTTAATGCCTCTCCACCAATAGCCGCCAACATTTCATTGCGCAATTGAGCATTACTGAATGCAGAAATATTGGCGCCCATAGGGCTTGGAATGGCCGGGCTAATTAAATAATAAGATTCACGCGCATCTACAAATTGCTTGGGGTTTGAATAGTCCACAACTAGATAGAATTTCACAGGTACTTCATCCCAATCGGCTAAATCGTTCAACATGCACTCAATGGCGTCATACTTAAATGCCTTCCCCTTTTCAGTTACCAATTGTGCTGCATGACGAGTGTCTACGATCGTCATTTTACAAAAGTGACAACCGTCAGCTCCGAAATTAATTTCTTGTGGTTTTACCTCGCAAGAAAGCACCATGACAGCAAGCCCAATAAACCATGTAATTCTACGCATTCTCCTCTTCCTTTTTTGCCATAACGAAAGCCACAACAGCCAGCCCCATGCCCACAAACATTAAATAGGCACCACTACGTGGCATTGAAATGGCCTTGAAATTCAAAATCATTTTGCTGCCAATTAATGGCGGTTGATAGGCCATTGGCTCACCATTTTTCTTTTTGAACTTTATGGGAGCATTTTCTTTTAAATTATGACCATAATCGTATTCCCACGAATAGAAATCATACATGCCGACAGATCCTAAAACAATCATTATGATGAACCAAGCCATATATAACCTCCTTTTACCAATGAGGCCAGCGATTAGCCCAAGCACCACCATGGCAATCACCACTTTATAGAAAATATTAAACTCAGGAATCGTGTCAGGAATATTTTCCATACCCACATAGTGGTTCATGATATTAATATTCTTAATGTCATTTGGTGCGGCATCTTTAAATCTTGTAATATAAATATCCATCCCAATCGAATCAGGATATTGTGGTGCTTCTAAGGTGATATTCCAAAGTGGCAGTACAAATAATGGCAATAAGAGTAAAGCCCCTATGATCATTATGATTTTTGATTTTTTCATTTCAGGTAGGGTCTTCAACGGAGAGGAAACATATAAAAGTTAAATAAGGCGCCCATTAATGTAGGCGCCTTCTCACCAACTTAATCACCATCTAAACTCCACTTTAATGGCGTGTTAGCACCTTTAGGAGACACTCTAACATAACCTTGCATTTCTTGGTGCAATGCCGAGCAGAAATCGGTACAATAGAACGGCCATACCCCTACCCTTTTAGGCTCCCAAACAAAAGTTTCTGTTTGCCCCGGCATAATCAACAGTTCTGAAGTTGTAGCACCAATCATTGCAATTCCATGCGGTACATCGTAATCTTGTTCAAGATTGGTAACATGGAAATACACTTTGTCCCCCACTTGAATACCTTCTATGTTATCAGGAGCAAAGTGGCTTCGAATCATGGTCATGTACACATGCACTTCGTTACCCTTTCTTTCTACCTTAGTATCCTTGTCGCTTTTAGCTACATAAGGATGGTTATTGTCTTCCAGTTTATAAATCTTGGTCTGTTGGGCCTTGATTAAATCAGCAGGAATCCCAGCAGCATAGTGAGGTTCACCAATGGTTGGAAAATCTAACAACAGTTCCATTTTATCTCCAGAAATATCATAGAGTTGGGCGGACTGCGTAAGTTCAGGCCCCGTTGGTAAATACCTATCTTTGGTAATCTTGTTCATCGCCAAGGCATATTTTCCAAATGGTTTTCTTGAATTACCTCCAGGAATCATCAAGTGACCTACGGAATAGAAAGTGGGCTGACGGTCTAACACTTCCCAAGTACCTAATTTCCATTTCACTACTTCAGAGCTAATAAAGAAGCTGGTATAACCGTTCCCTTGCCCATCAAACTCAGTATGCAATGGACCTAAGCCGGCTTGTCTTACTACCCCAGCGACTATGTCGTCATAGTTCAAAATTGGAATACCATAGGCTGCTCCGTCAAATTTTTTGTTCTCAATAGCATCCAACATCTTAGTGAAAGAATGCACGGTTAAGTCAGCGGCCAACTTTCCATTTCCTACTATATATTCTCCCGATGGGTCAACATCACAACCGTGTGGCGATTTAGGAGTTGGCAAGAAATAAACCAAGCCAGGGTGTTTTGATGGATCTAAATAGCGCACTTCTTTTTTCATAGTTGAAGTTGCGCTATGAGTAGATTCATCATAAAGGTTGTGAGCGTATTCAGTTGGCATTACTTCAAACTCACCAGCCGCAATCAGTTCTTCGGCCTTTTTCCAGTTGACAGCCGCAATAAAGTCTTTATCGTTTTGAGAAGCATTTACTTCCAAAAGCGTATTCGCCTCTTCGGTGTTATAAGTAGTGAAAAACATCCATCCATGCGATTTTCCACGGCCAGGGTGTGCCAAGTCATAGTCAAAACCCGGCATCATGATCTGGAAGGAAAGATCCATTTCGCCTGACTCTTGATCAACCTTGATAAATGACATGGCCCCTTTAAAATTACCTTTGTATTCATCAATTGAAATATCGGCTTGAGGCACGGGTACTGAGAACCTTGTTCCAGCCACTACATATTCAGTATTTTCAGTTACAAATGAAGAACTGTGATTACCCGCACTATTTGGAATTTCTATGATCTCTTCCGTTTCAAAAGTCGAAAGACTAATTCTGGCAATTCTTGGCGTATTATTCCCATTGATAAAAACCCATCGACCATCCAATTCGCCATTCGTTTGAGAAATGTCTGGGTGGTGAGCGTCATCCCATGGAATGAAACCGAATGAAGTATTTAGCATGGGTTTAGTTTCTTCATTAAAGCCATATGCTTTTTCAGGATCAACAGAAAAAACTGGAATTACTCTAAAAAGTCGACCCGATGGCAAACCATATACGGCCAGCTGACCGCTGAAACCTCCAGATACAAAAGCGTAAAATTCATCATGCTCCCCTGGTGCTACATAGACTCTTTCGGCCATATTGCTAGCCAAAGCCCCCGAATTACTACCTCCCGAGCAGCCTACGATACTAAGCGCAAATATGCCTAAACATAAAGCTGAAATATTGTTGAACATCTTTTTCATATGATTGTTGTTAAGTTGATTAAGCTTATTGAGGTAAAATGACTTTGTCTACCACATTGATAATGCCGTTAGAGGTCTGAATTGTAGCTAAGATTTTCGCCCCTCCTACGATTACGTCTTCTCCATCTATTTGAATTTCCAGATAATCTCCTGTCGCCATATAAATCTTTCTACCCTTTTCCGATTCTCTTTTAACTGCATCAATATTGTAAGAACCTGGAGCCGCATGACCGATAAGAATTGTAGCCAATTGCGCCTTGTTTTCTGGTTTCAATAAGTCTTCTACTGTTCCTTCTGGTAGGGCTGCAAAGGCCTCATTTATTGGAGCGAAGACCGTAAGTGGCCCTGCATTAACCAAAACATGTTCAATCTGCGCAGCCTGAATTGCAGCTACAAGCGTGGTATGTGCTTCAGAGCCCATTGCTACCTGTAGTATGTTTTTATCCGATACATCATCTTCTACTGAGGCTTGCCCTTTGGGGTGAGACGTTGGCACTGTGCCTTGATCCATTGTTTTCTCTTGTTGTCCTTTTTGGCCACAGCTACTTATTACTGCTGTCAAAAAAATTATTGATAGGAGTTTTAGAAAATTGTTCATTATTTAAGAATTAAAGACTTCGGAAATACTCTAGAATGGCACGTGCTTCTGTTTCAGTTAAGTTTTGATTGGCCATTGGAGCACTATTGGCTTCGATCAAAAGCTGCTTTGCAATAGGGTCTTTTTGAATCATTTCATCAGGATTGAGAATCATATTCATTACCCAAGCTGGGTTTCTTCTGGTCAGGATATCTTTTGGCGAAGGCCCAATAAACTTCTTGTCTATCTTATGACAAGCAGTGCACTTGATTTCATATAGCAATAGACCTTCGGCAACAAGCTGCTGATCTATTTCAGTTGGCAGCGTAAAGGCGCTAATTGGGCCAATACCATTGTTGCTCTCCCAATTGGCCATAGGATCGGAAGGTGGCTTAATGGTCTGTGATTTTATCTCATCGATTTTGCTTTGCCCACCTCCACAACTCGCTATTATGGCAGATAACGCTAAAAACATCATACAATATTTAAGTTTTAGCATAGGAATAGTGGTTTAAATGTTGGTAAAGCTATTTCTAACCCAGGCTAACTCTTGTGACGTAAGTCATTGAAAATAATGAGAATAGTCATAAAAAAAAGAGGCTACCCTTTAAGGATAGCCTCTTTCAATTCTTTGATCAATCGTGCCTAAACCTTCATTGTAAACCACTTCGCAATGGTCTTCCAATTCACCTTAACCCCGTACATCAATATACCAATACGGTAAATCCTTCCTGCTATCCAAATAGTGCCTACAAAGCCTACCACTAACAAAAGCATAGATACTGCAATTTCCCAAGCTGGAACCCCAAAAGGAATTC
>JBLIKG010000076.1:0-8901 GCA_047636255.1 Roseivirga sp.
TTTATGGCATTATGGCGAGAATAGATAATGGCATTGATGTTTCCTTGAGAGCAAAAAGAATAAGAAGCTTTATTGAGAAAGAAGTATTGGTTGAAGATACTGATTCTTTAGGCTCAAAGACAATTCTAGAAAAGGAGGCCGTAATAACTGAGATTGAATCATCCGTTTCTAAAAGTTTCTGGGTGATTTTGGGACTACTCTTCGCTGGATTTTTTATTGGGCAGTTTGTAGCCTCAATTGCCATGCTTGTATTTTTAACTATTAATGGAGCTGGCTTGGAAGTAATGAGTGACCCTAGTTCACTCTATGAGCATATCTCACAAACACAGATTTTTCTTTCGCAATCACTTTATACACTCTTTTTCACCATTCTGGTGCCTTGGTTTTATATGAAGAAGCTTGCGGGGAAATCTCTTAATGTCCTTTTTGATGAAAGTCAAGTTGAGCCAATGCCCTTTCTATTTACACTTTTCGCTACAGTGGCCTTCATTATGGTGAATGGATATCTCATTGAATGGAATACGAACATACAACTACCTGAATTCATGTCGGGTTTTGAAAGATGGGCGAAAGAATTAGAGGAGACAATGGCAGAAACCACCAAGCTGTTCACCACTTTTAATAACTTTGGTGCCTTCGCATTGGCCTTCATTGTGGTAGCGATTCTACCTGGAATTGGTGAGGAATTGCTGTTCCGAGGCTTACTACAAAATGGACTTCACCGCTGGTCCAAAAACACGCACGTTGCCATTTGGGTCTCAGCATTTTTGTTTTCTGCTATCCACATGCAATTTTATGGACTCTTTCCTAGAATGGCTTTAGGAGCCCTTTTTGGCTATTTATACGTTTGGTCTGGTAACCTTTGGTATCCGATTATTGCACATATCACTAACAATGGATTATCATTAATCGTGGCTTATTTATATCAACTAGAAATTATCGAGGTCAACCCAGACGACCCCGAGGCCTTTCCAGTGGCATATTCAATCGGAGGACTAATCGTTTGTTCTATGCTCTTGTTCCTCTTCAGAAATTACTATCTTAAGCCAAAATCTACCCTATGAGCAACTGGCAATCGGTATTTAAAACCAACTTGGCACATCAAGCAGAAATTGTAAAATCCATATTGAATGATGCTGAAATTGAAGCTATTATTTTTAATAAAAAGGACTCTTCCTACCAGTTGTTTGGGCTTATTGAAGTAAAAGTTGAAAATGAAAATACGATGAAGGCTTTGAAAATTATTGAAGAGCTCGAACTGGCATGAAAATGAGTAATCTTCTACTTAGAATTATTTCAGCAATAATAGGTGTTGCACTAGTTTTAACTGGAATCATCTATAGCCCTTGGACCTTCGGAATTATTTTCTTGACTATTCTTCTGCTCACATCACATGAATTTTATGGTTTGGTTAAGTCTTCTGGCAATACTCCCTTCAGAGTTTGGGGTTCTTTTTTTAGTCTGTGCCTATTCATAGCTGTCTATTTGGTTTGCATGGAGTATTTAGAAATTAAGTATCTCTGGATTCTGCCGCCTTTGTTGGTTATGTGCTTTCTGTTTGCACTGTATAAGCACAAGACTCGCCACCCAATTATATCACTAGGATTAACATTGCTTGGGGTAGTTTATATCGCCTTCCCTTTAAGTCTTATTAATGTTATTGCATTTAAAAATGGTGAATACAGTTATGTACTTGTGATTGGTCTATTGTTGGCGCAATGGGCAAACGATACTGGCGCCTATTTGGTAGGAAAAACTATGGGGAAAACGAAGCTTTTTGAGGCCATTTCACCTAAGAAAACATGGGAAGGCACTATCGGTGGTGGTATTATTTCTATAGGGGTACTCTATGTCTACAGTTTATATTTTACGGAATTGAGTACTTTAGAATGGGCAATTCTAGCCATTATTGTAAGTATTTTTGGGAGTTATGGCGATTTAATTGAATCACTTTTCAAGCGAAAACTAGCCATTAAAGATTCTGGAAGCCTAATTCCAGGGCATGGTGGTTTCCTTGATAGATTTGACGGACTACTCTTTGCGCTTCCGTTCGTGACTGCCTATTTGATGGTCATCACATAATCAGACAAATAACATGTGAATGTTAAGGTGGTTTGCCTTAAAATTTGCTTAATTTTGACCGAGTTTTTAAAAAGATATTTCTCTCTATGGGTTACATTGAACCGGCTCCGATTAAGGACAAGGCTAATCCTTTCGAGTCAATGATGTCCAGATTTAACATTGCTGCAGAAGCTTTGGGACTGGACGAGCAAGTTTATAACGTGCTCAAATCCCCTTCGAAACAAGTTTCAGTATCACTTCCCATCACAATGGACGATGGCTCAATTCGCGTGTTCGAAGGACACCGAGTGATTCACTCCAACATTCTTGGTCCTTCTAAAGGAGGAATAAGATATGCTATGGATGTTCATTTAGATGAGGTCAAAGCTTTAGCAGCTTGGATGACCTGGAAATGTGCTGTTGTAGATATCCCTTACGGGGGAGCAAAAGGTGGAATTAAGTGCAATCCTCGTGAAATGTCAGCAGGTGAAATCGAAAGATTGACCCGTGCATACACCAATGCCATGCTTGGCGTTTTTGGGCCAGATCGAGATATTCCTGCACCAGATATGGGTACAGGACCAAGAGAAATGGCTTGGTTGATGGATGAGTATTCTCGTGCACATGGTATGACGGTGAATGCTGTTGTTACTGGAAAGCCTTTAGTACTAGGCGGTTCTTTAGGTAGAACAGAAGCTACAGGTCGTGGGGTAATGGTGTCTGCTTTGGCAGCCATGGAAAAATTGATGATCAATCCATACCATGCTACCGTAGCGGTTCAAGGATTTGGTAACGTTGGATCTTTTGCAGCCCTTCTTTTAGAAGAAAGAGGTTGTACGATTGTAGCCATTAGTGACATTTCTGGTGCCTATTACAACGAAAAAGGGATCAATATTAAAGAAGCGATTGCCCATAGAGATGTCCACAAAGGAACGCTCGAAGGTTTTGCTGGAGCTAGCCTTATGGATAATGCTTCTGATTTATTATTTTTAGAAGTAGATGTTCTCGTGCCTGCGGCTGTAGAAGACGTGATTCATTCTGGCAACGTAGAAAAAATCAGGGCGAAACTTATTGTTGAAGGAGCCAATGGCCCAACCTCAGCAGAAGCAGATAAAGTGATCAATGAAAAAGGTATTCTGGTAGTGCCGGATATCTTGGCAAATGCTGGCGGAGTTACTGTTTCTTATTTCGAATGGGTTCAAAACCGTTTAGGTTATAAATGGACTCGCGAAAGAGTAAATAGAAGATCTGACAGGATCATGAAAGATGCTTTTGATAAAGTGTATGAAACATCACAAAAATACAATGTACCTTTGCGCATTGCCGCATACATTGTAGCGATAGATAAGGTAGCATCCACCTATCAATACCGTGGCGGATATTAATAAGATTATTATTTGATGACAATTCATAAAGAAGGAAGAGCACTGTTAGTGGTGCTCTTTTCAATATTATCTTTAATCAACGCAGGGCTTTATTTTCTTCTTGATGTTCCATCGACTTGGTCGGTGATTATTGGCTCAATAAGCTTGATCATGTTCCTGTTTTCGCTTCAGTTTTTCAGAAATCCGACTCGAAAAATTGAACTTAACGAAAAGCAAATTCTATGTCCTGCCGATGGAAAAGTAGTAGTGATTGAAAAAACTACTGAGGACGAGTATTTCCGAGGAAAAGAAAGAATTCAAGTTTCAATTTTCATGTCGCCAATCGATGTACATGTGAACAGAAACCCTGTTACTGGATTGATCAAATATTACAAATATCACGAAGGCAAATATTTAGTGGCTTGGCATCCAAAATCGAGTACAGAGAATGAGCGCACTACAATTGTTTATCAAATCCACAAAGGAGTAGAAATTTTAGTACGCCAAATTGCTGGTGCTGCGGCCCGTAGAATTAAGTGCTACGTAAAAGAAAACCAATCCGTGATTCAAGGCAAGGAATTCGGTTTTATCAAATTTGGCTCTCGTGTAGACCTTTATCTTCCTTTAGATGCTGATATCAAAGTAGAAATTGGGCAAATCACTAAAGGTGGGCACACGGTAATTGCTGAGTTGCCTTAAATAAATCCTTCAATAATTCTCATCAAACGCTCCAGCGCTTCGGCATCTGTTGCATCAAAATCATTGAGCTGATCGGAGTCTACATCGAGGATCAATGCGACTTCACCATTCTTAAAGGCAGGAAGCACAATTTCGGATTTGGAATCAGAGCTACAGGCAATATGTCCTGGGAATTCATCCACATTAGGCACAACTATAGTTTCACCTTTAGTCCATGTTGTACCGCAAACTCCCTTTCCTTTTCTGATTCGGGTACAAGCAATTGGCCCTTGAAATGGCCCTAAAACCAATTCATCTTTCTTAACTAAATAGAAACCAACCCAAAAGAAGCCCATTCCGTATTTTAATGCCGCGGCAATATTGGCAAGGTTAGCCGTTAAATCCGGCTCGCCAGTAACCAATGCTTCGATTTGAGGAATCAAGGCCTCGTATTTTTCTTTCTTGCTTAAATCTTGCGCTATAACCAGTTCTTCTGCCATGTTGCTCTTTTCGGTGGTTGGTTAACCTTAACTTATATAGAATTTGTTCCTTGGTTGGAATAAATTCTTAAAACATCTTCTTTCAACTGAATTTGATTCGATTGGGTGATTTTAATTTTAGGTGCTGCAATTCCTTCTCCAAAAGTAGTTTCACTTTCAAAAACTCTCGCTTCGTCCCAAAGCCCCAAGTCCAAAAAGGAATTCAATAATTGGCTTCCCCCTTCAACAAACAAAGACTGAATCTTGCGCTGATGCAAATCAGACAACAGAGATTCCAAAAACTGGTTTTCAGGAAGCTCGACCAAGCTCAAATTCTCACGTTCCTCATTACTTTCTAGATTATAAACTACAGTCGGTAATGTTCCATCGAAAAGGTTCAGCGATTGAGGTAAGCGCAAAGCCTTATCAATCACCAATCGCAAAGGGGACTTGCCAGCCCAATCGCGGACATTGAGTTGAGGATTGTCATATTCTGCGGTATTCGTACCCACTAGAATTGCGTCTTCCTCAGCTCTCCATTGATGCACCATCATTCGGGATTGCTCACTGCTGATCCATTTACTATCGAAGTTCTTTCGGGCCACAAAACCATCAGCGGTTTGTGCCCATTTCAGAATGATATAAGGTCTTTGCTTTTCAATCATGGTAAAGAAGCGCACATTCAAATCTCTGGCTTCTTTCTCAAGTACTCCGGTAACGACTTCAATGCCAGCATTTCTTAACTTCTCTATCCCTTTGCCACCTACCAGAGGATTAGAATCCATCGCAGCAATAATTACTCGCTTAACTCCTTTTGCAACGAGCAAATCCACACATGGTGGTGTTTTGCCATGGTGTGCACAAGGTTCTAGACTCACGTAGCAAGTGCTTTCAGTAAGTAGATCAGGGTTTTGAACAGCATTAATGGCATTGACCTCGGCATGAGGCCCACCGTATTGCTGATGATAGCCTTCTCCAATGATCTTATGATCATGTACAATGACACAACCGACCATAGGATTTGGACTCACCCTTCCCCTGCCCTGCTCTGCCAATTGAAGCGCACGCTCCATGTATTTCAAATCCATTTCCTGATTCACTCGCGCAAGTTAATCAATGCTGAAAACTTATTGACGCGAAGAGCACTCAACCTAGATTCAAATAATAAAACAAGCCCAAATTGATCTTAAAAAGGCTTTCTCGCTGTTCTAACTATACAAAAGTGCTCATTCATAGTCCAGATGAACCCACTAATTCCTTATTTCATGGGAACATCAACTTTTGGAGAGGTCTCCCAATATTTAAGGTTGAACTCAGGTTATTAGGTTTTAAAACATAGTAGACCTTCTTTACCGATTTTTGAAAAGGCTATTTACAATCGTACTGCAATTCAATACATTTGTGCATGCCCAGCATCAAACCCAAAGCACTTCAAAATCAACTTATTGAAAAATTAAAAAGCACTTATGGAGAGCGCGAAGCTTCCAACCTGAGTCATCTTCTTCTAGATCATTTTTGCGAAATCAATCGAATGGCCATAGCAATGGACAATGCTTCAGAGGTGGCCTCCACTAAACTAGAAGATTTGGAAAAGGCGATGGACCAGCTTTTAATCAATGTACCGATCCAGCATATTATTGGTGAAGTTGAATTTTATGGTTGCCGAATCAAAACGGATGGCAGGGCGCTCATTCCTAGACCTGAAACTGAAGAATTGGTTGACTGGATTTGTCAAGAGAATGAACTGGATGCACCTAACATTCTAGACATCGGAACAGGAACTGGCTGTATCCCCATTGCTTTGAAGAAGGCTATTCCAGGAGCTCATGTCAAAGGTGTTGATATTTCTACTAAGGCACTGGCTTTGGCGCAAGAGAATGCTAAAATCAATTCTGTCGAAGTTAAATTCAGCGAATTGGATGTGCTTAAGACTGATCTTCCCTTTCAAAAGCTGGACATTATTGTGAGTAATCCTCCTTATATTCCTATCAAGGAAATGGATAGCATGGATAGCAATGTAGTTGATTTCGAACCCAAATTGGCCCTTTTCGTCTCTGATGAAGATCCATTAATTTTTTATCGCGTAATCGCAGAACAAGCTATACAACATCTAAACCTTGGCGGCATTCTTTATTTCGAAATACACGAAAACTTCGGACAAATGCTCGTTACTTTGATGGAAGAAATTGGCTTCACCAACGTAACGCTTAAACAAGATTTACAAGGCAAAGACAGGATGATTCAAGCCCAAAAATATTACAAATGAAGAAATTGATTTTGCTCCATGGTGCCTTAGGCGATACCACTCTTTTTCAACCTTTAGAAGACACGCTCAAAAAAGATTTCAAATGTTATTCCTTCAATTTTTCAGGGCATGGAAATAAGCCTTTCAATGAAGAAGGATTTGCAATTGAAGTTTTTGCAGATGAATTAAAGGCATTTATCATTGCCAATAAACTGAAGGGAACCGATGTTTTTGGTTACAGCATGGGTGGCTATGTTGCCCTCTACTTGGCCAGCCTAAAACCTGATTTGATGGGCAAAATCACTACGCTTGGTACAAAATTCAATTGGACACCAGAAAGTGCTGAGCTTGAAGTCGAAAAATTGAACCCAGAATTAATTGAAGAAAAAGTACCCGCTTACGCTAAATCATTATCCGATAGACACGGCAAAAAGGAATGGAAAAATGTAGTTTGGCAAACAGCTGGCATGATGATGGAACTTGGAGACGAACCTATCCTCACTCCTGCGGTACTAGCTACCATTACAAATAAAGTCACCATTCTCTTAGGCGAAGATGACAATATGGTGAGTAAAGAAGAATCAGAAGCCACTGCCAAAGCACTTCAGCATGGAAGTTTCAAAACGATTGCTAACACCCCGCATCCCATTGAAAGAATCAGTCCAAGTCAAATTGCAAGGGAGCTGTAGAAAGTAGTTAACCTCTTCATTCCTTTTTAACTTCTCTTATCTCTTTAGGGTTACTTAGTTAGATACCGAAGCATGCACCATAGATCTGCCGTCAATAGATTTGACTCCTTAAGCATCTATGAAAAGCTTCTTTCCCTGATCCCGATGGGTCGGGAGAAGGGTCTATAGTCTAATTATAGTTCCTTCCTCCGATGCTTCGGAGTGCTCAGGATAGAAAGCGACAAAACAGTTTGAGCATTGATTATCAATTGGTTGAGAATTAAATGAGTAATCCAATCTCTTATTTCCTTAGTTGAATATGATTTAGCGGTCCGACCGCTCCATCACAAACTTGCTTATTTAGAATAGCTAATAGCGGTCTGACCGTTAGGCAACTGAGCGTGTCAAAAAATTCTTCTACTATTTTTATAGAAGTACCACTATATGTTTAGTTTTTCTACTATACTTGTAGTATGAAAGAACTTACAAAGGCTGAAGAACGGATCATGCAATTGCTTTGGCAACTTGAAAAAGCCTTTACCCGCGATATTTTAGACCAATTTGAAAGTGACCCTCCAAGCTACACCACTGTAGCGACTGTACTTACAGTACTAGAGCAAAAGGGTTTTATTGATCATGAAAAATTAGGCAACAGCAAAAGATACTTCCCAATAGTTTCTAAAGAAGCCTATAGCGAATTTGCCTTAGGCAATGTTGTCGGGAAGTATTTCGAAGGCTCTTTGAGCAAACTCGTCTCATTCTTTACTCAAAAACAGGACATTGACTTGAAGGAGTTGAATGAGATTATTGACGTGATTGAAAAAACTAAAGAACAGAAATAATGTGGAATCCCCTTTTCATTTGGAGTCTTAAAGCGGGTTTGATCCTAAGCTTTTTGTTCGCTGCCTATTATTTGCTCTTCAGAAGTAACACTCAATTTCAGTTGAAGCGAGTTCTACAGGTTGTAATTCTTTTGGCTGCGATAAGCTTCCCTTTGATTAAGATTTCAGTTTCAAACGATATAATTCCAACAGTCTATGCTTTTCAGCAACTGGACAATTCATTAATGGAGGAAAGCCCAGTGCTGAATCCATCAGAGGAGTCATTATCCATATCGCAAGAAGAAATTCAAGTCTCAAACTTTTCTACAACAGACGTTATTTGGTGGATTTATTTGGCGGGAGTGAGCTTAAGTGCGCTGATTATCCTTATCGAGCTGACAAAATTGAGTTACCTCCTATTCAAAGGAAATCGAGAATCATCCTTAGGTGAAAATGTAATCAGCCATCCTTCCGTTAAATATCCTTTCTCATTTATGAAATGGATATTCATTCCGATTCATTCAGAATACAGTGAAGATGATTGGCGCATTATTCAAGCCCATGAAAATCTTCATTTGGATCAAA
>JBLIKG010000077.1:0-8899 GCA_047636255.1 Roseivirga sp.
AATGAAAGAAAATATCTGGGCTTCTAACATAGTTAGATTTACACTTAGCGAAAAGAGTAAAGCGACAATTAAACTAATAAGTGATTATTTAGATAAGGAGAAATAACGTAAGCACAATCGAGTAGAAGGCAGAGAGAGTCATAACCTCAAGCAGCATCTCTCATATACTTGCGCTTAGTCCTTCACAACTGTCTGTGCCCACCACGTAAAGCTTCAGAATAGGCGCCCCACCTACCCCATAAGAAATTCGCACGATACTTTCACCCTTGTGGAGTTTAGTATCATAAGAGGCGGTAAGCCCACACTCCCGTGTTCCTTAGACTTCTGTGCATACCTCTTGTATAAACCACCTTGTGTTTACGCTAATGCTTCAGACACTACTCCCGAGCACAAGGCACTTACACCCTCTGGAATAATTTGGCATCATAGATACCAATACCCATGCTTGGCACACACAACGTGTATAAAACATAGCTAATAAGTGCTAAATCGTAATATTTGTACTTATTTATGAAGACCGTTATGGGTCATTGTCAAATCCCAATTTTGAATTAAAAGAGATAAAAGCTACCTTTGTCGCATATTAACATAATCGAAACCAATCACTTGAGAATGAGGAACCAGTTACACCTTCTTAGTTATTTGTTGATCATCGTGTCAATAATTTCTTGCACTAACAATCAACAGGAGCAATCCGAAGCCCTCTCACCACCTAACGACCAAGCTAAGGAAACATTTTCTATCGAGGGTCTGGTAGATGAAGTAAAGAGAGTTCCTGATTCAATTATTGAACAACTTCATGCTCAGCATCATTCTTACAAGGTACTTGTACGAGGGTCTATGCCACTAACTCCTGAGGCTCGTGAAATGAAATACTGGAAAGACCATGCTATTGCTTTAGATGACCTACCCGTAATTAACCCAGGACCAGGAGAGTACGTTCATGTTATGGAAGGCTATAAAAATGGATATAACAATTTAGTTATAGGTATAACAGAAACCTTTCCCGGTGGAGCACCTCCAATGCATACACATGAAGGCGAAGAATCTCACGTTCTGTTAGAAGGAGAAGTATTATATGCACTTGGCGATACTATATTTACGATGAAAGCTCCCTTCATAATCAATATACCTTCAATGGTTCCACATGCTTTTAAAAATATTGGAGAAAAAACTGCAAATCTTGTAGTGATATTTCCTACTAATGTTTGGGAATATGATGTAGTGGACTATTTCCCTTTTAAGGACATGGATAACCAATAATACCCATAACAACAGATAAAATTGAATTAAAACTCATTTTATCAAGACCGTTGTAACTCATAACCAAAGATGATCATCGAAAAGGTACTCAACACAACTGAACACAAGCTCTGGAAAATATCTGCTGCAAAACGGAAAGCTGATACTACTCCTTCCCTTTAAATCCATCATAAAGTTTTAGCTCTCCAACTTCGGTTGATGGTCCCAATCCATTGATTGAATGATTAATACCTCCGTTAATTCCCGCTAATGTTGAGATATGTTGGATACGAATCCCTGAGTGGTTCGGGACTTCCATGGCATTCTCCAGTCTGACATTATTTGAGACCGTTAGCTCACCACTAAAAAAACTATAAATACCAAGGCCATACGCTTCGTGATTTTGAACGTTATCTGCAACTTTATATGAAGCATAGCCAGGATTTCCGTTATCATCCCATACCTCGATGCTAGGGGGATGATAGGGAATTTCGGATTGATAAAAATAGGTGCTGCCGTGTTCTCCATTCCAAAGCGTTTGATACCCTTGAAAATGCTCGTTGAATAATCCGTAGATCGTCACATGATCCCCATTCACAACAAGTCCGTGTTTATTTTGGCCATTCATCCATTCAGTTCCCACACCGTGGTCGGCACGCCATAACCAAAAATGATCGCCAATCACGTAATTGCTGTTGATCGTCACGGTTGTTTCCGCTTGACCGACCACCGCACCACCTACTAGTCTTAGCGTCTTGCTAAGACTAAACTTATCAAATCTTGCATCACAAGAGAACCATTGAAAGGTAATAACTCGAAGACAGACTCATTTCATACTTCCTTTCCAACCCGAGTTTATCGAAGTGGCTACCAGTATGCATAAATTCTCAGATGTCACGTGAACGTTCATTATTAAAAATTAAATCGATAAAAAGAAAGTGGTTCGCCACCAGCTTTGACAAAATTAGCATGTAACTCTTGCAGAACCCGTAGCATGGGCAGACCAACATAATAGAAGTTTGTCAAAGCTAAGGGGCATCACTCTAATCTTAACGTCTCGCTGAGACCAGCTTTGACAAAATCACTCAATAACCCCTGCAGAACCCATAACATCAGTAGACCAACATAGTAGAAGTTTGTCAAAGCTAAGGGGCATCTCACTCTGGTCTTAGCGTCTCGCTGAGACCAACTTTGACAAAATCACTCAATAACCCTTGCAGAACCCGTAACATCGGCAGACCAACATAACAGAAGTTTGTCAAAGCTAACAGCAGGATTCACGGGAAGAAATAACTTCCTCCTAACTGCAAATACTTAACCCAATCAAAATATTTTTTGAGCGATTTTAGTGAAATATCAAGGCCACAAACGGGAACATAAGCAACGTTGTGTTTAATTGTAGCATGAGAATACTTCTAACGGGTGCATCAGGGTATGTCGGCAAAAGATTATTGCCAGTTTTAGTGGAAAGCGGCCATCAAGTGATTTGCTGTGTAAGAGATACCAAGCGTTTTGCGCCTCCTGCTTCATTAAAATCAAGGATAGAAGTCATTGAAGTCGATTTGCTTGATGCAGCTTCACTGGAAAACATTCCAAAAGATATTGACGGGGCTTTCTATTTAGTGCATTCCATGTCTGCTTCTTCGGATTATGCTACACTAGAGGAAGAATCTGCCATTAACTTTAGAAATGCCATTAATCAAACCAAGGCGCAACATGTTGTTTATCTCAGCGGAATCATCAACGAAACTGAGTTATCAAAACACCTCACCTCTCGGAAGAATGTTGAACTAGAATTGGGCAAAGGCACTTATAATTTCACTACCCTCAGAGCAGGTATTATAATAGGCTCTGGAAGCGCTTCCTTTGAAATAATGCGAGATTTGGTTGAGAAAATCCCGGTTATGGTGACGCCTAAATGGTTGAACACTAAATGTCAACCCATAGGGATTTCTGATGTGATCCAAATACTCTCAAAAACCATCTTCAACGCAAAAACATACAATAGCGATTTTGATATCGGTGGGCCTGATATTTTGACCTATAAAGAAATGCTGATAGAGTTTGGCCGATCAAGAAATCTAAAACGGCACATTTATATTGTGCCTGTCATGACGCCAAAGCTATCCTCCTATTGGTTGTACTTCGTTACCTCCACTTCCTACAAATTGGCCATTGCGCTCGTCAATAGCATGAAGATAGAAGTGATCTGCCGTAATGACGACATCAATAAAATATTAGATATCCAACCTATCAGCTACCGAGCAGCTTTGGAAAGGGCTTTTAGTAAAATTGAAAGGAACGAAGTGATCTCTAGTTGGAAAGACGCCTTTATCAGCAGCGATTTTAACTTAAATATCTCTGAATTCATTCATGTACCTACCTTTGGATGCTTCATACATATTAGTGAAAGAACTTTTACTAGCCGAGATGCTTGCGTCAATAATATTTGGCGCATTGGAGGCGAAAATGGATGGTATTATGGCAACTGGCTGTGGAAATTAAGAGGCTTTCTAGATAAATTAGTCAGTGGTGTTGGATTAAGAAGAGGACGCACTTCAGTGGATTCTTTAAGCGTAGGCGATGCCCTAGATTTTTGGCGCGTGTTGTACGCGGACAAAGATGAGGGTAGATTATTACTGTTTGCTGAAATGAAATTACCGGGGGAAGCTTGGCTCGAATTTAGAATCGTTGATAACAAATTGATTCAAACAGCCACTTTTAGGCCATTAGGCTTAATGGGGCGATTATATTGGTATGCTGTACTCCCCTTTCACGGATTTATTTTCAATGGAATGATTAGAGAAATAACGAAAGGGAAAGCACTTAAGAGTTAGCTCTATAAAAGGGATAAGGTTAGAACTTTACTTTCGCCCTTACCCTACTGAGTGTTTCGGGTGTCATGTTTAAATAAGATGCAATGTGCTTCAACGGAAATCGCTGGGTCACTTGAGGTCGATTTTGCATCAAAGCCAAATATTTTTCCTCAGGTGACTTTAATTGAGCATAATTCATGTGAGCATTCGCATCCAAAATTTTTCCTAAAGCAAAAAAAGTAGGTGACAGAGTAATTAAGCTATGAACCGACTGAACAGTCAATTCAATCAATTCACAATCTTCCAAAGCTTGAATATTAAATAAAGAAGGTTTTTGACTGGTAAAGCTGCTTTGATCGAACACAAAGTCATTTTCCAAATAAAGATTGATAGTTTGCTCAATGAAACCATCAACATCTTTGAACTGCCTTAAGCTACCCGATTCCACAAAATAAAATGATTGACAAACCTCACCCTCACCTTGGACAATTGCATTCTTCTTAATCAGAAATTGAGAAATCAACGTTTAGTCATCTTTACTAAAACTGCCGTATTCCTGAATTCGGTCTAAGAAATTTCGAGACATAGATTTAAGATGTTATCGACTAAAAGCGAATTAAGTACTCGCTAAGGTAATAATGGAATGCATTGAAATAATAATTTTAGCACTAACAATCCTTCAGTTTATTAGCTATTGATTAGTTTAGCAGCTCGAAAAGAATCCCATGAAGTCAAACATCACTCGAATCATCACAATTCTTGCTATTATCATTGTCAATATTGGCTGCGATCAAGTCACTAAAGACATGGCAAGAAAACAAATTGGCTTTAATGAGCGCATAGAAGTCATTGGCGAAAACCTTATTCTCACCAAAGTAGAAAACTCGGGTGCTTTCTTGGGAATGGGTTCTGAATTATCACCAATTCTGCGTAAAGTTCTATTGCTTATTTTACCTGGTGCTGTCATGATTGGCCTTTTTGTTTACCTTTTAAAAACCAAGAATCTTTCTTTAATCGCTATTGTAGGCCTTTCTTTTATCGTAGGGGGCGGATTAGGCAATCTCTACGATAGAGTACTTTATGGTTCGGTAACTGATATGGTACATATTGATTTAGGTGGCGTATTTAGGACAGGCATTTTCAATGCTGCCGATGTTTCTGTGATGGTAGGTACAGGCTTGATCTTATTGGAGCAGTTTTTAACAAGAAAAAAAGTAGCGCCTGCTGCAGAAACCGAATAATACCGCCTTCTTCAATTCATTTTAAAAAGCTCAGTATCTTTAATCTGGCATAATTAAGATATGATTTTTATTTGGCGGTAATTTGCACCATGCAAACTGCCATTAAGACTCAAGACGAAATCCTTTCCAAGCTTCACATTGAAAAGCTCAATCCAATGCAAGAAGCAGCTGGTTTAGCCATTGAATCCAACTCCGAAATCTTATTGCTTTCTCCTACTGGCACAGGTAAAACCTTAGCCTTTTTACTACCCGTAATCAAAAAACTAGATCCTGCGATTGACGATGTACAAGTGCTGATTTTAGTACCTTCAAGGGAATTGGCCATTCAAATTGAGCAAGTATTCAGAGAAATGGGAACTGGATTCAAAGCCAATGCCGTTTATGGTGGTCGTCATATGTCCAAGGATAAAATGGATTTAAAGCACCGCCCGGCTGTATTGATTGGTACGCCAGGCCGTATCGCGGATCACATGAGAAGGGAGACCTTCCCTACGGAAATGATTAAAACTTTGATTCTCGATGAGTTCGATAAGTCTTTAGAGATTGGCTTTGAATCAGAGATGACTGAGATTGTCGATAGTCTCGAAAGTATCGAGAAGAAAATTCTGACATCGGCAACGAATGAAATTGAAATCCCTAAGTTCATTAATGTACAAAAACCTCAATTCGTTGATTTTTTAAGTGACGGCATCTCTCAACTTGAAGTAGTCACCATCCTTTCTGAAGGAAAAGACAAATTAGCTGCTTTGGTTGAATCCCTCAAAGCCCTTGGTCAACAGCCGGGCATTGTCTTTTGTAATTTTAAGGATTCCATTGAACGGATCAGTGATTATTTAAATGCGAACCATATTCCTCATGGTGTCTTTTATGGCGGTATGGAACAAAAAGATAGAGAACGTTCACTAATCAAGTTCCGAAATGGCAGTTATCACCTTTTACTAGCTACGGACCTAGCAGCAAGAGGAATCGACATTCCAGAATTGAAATTTATCATTCATTATCACTTACCGAATACCGCTACAGAATTCACTCACAGAAATGGCAGAACAGCCAGGATGAACAGTGAAGGTTCAGCTTATGTGATTCAATGGGAGAAAGAAGAATTGCCTGATTTTATTCAAGTTTTAGATACAAATCAAATCAAGCCCTATGAGCTTTCTAACAAAGCAAAAGGTAAATCAGAAACCTTTCATACACTCTTTATTTCTGGCGGTAGAAAAGATAAAATATCGAAAGGAGACATTGTAGGCCTTTTCTTAAAGCAAGGCAAGCTTGAAGCCAAAGATTTGGGGACTATCGAAATCAAACTAGATTGTGCATTTGTTGCGGTAAAGGCTTCTCAATCGAAAGCCATGATTAACCTGTTGAATAACTCTAAACTGAAAAACAAGAAGGTAAGGATTACGCTGGCTTAGTTAAACTGCCCATCACTGGTTTCCTGAAAAGATTCCTGCGTAATGACTTAAAATGCGGAGATCGGCAATGCCAAGCGAGTGTGGTTATCCAACGACTAAATATCGATTCATCTCGTAGAGATCTTTTTCAGCTAGAAAAAGAGTTTCAATATACAAGAAACCTGTACTTGGTTTACTGAAAAAAATTCCCTCTCTGCAGCAGGCAGGCTGCGGAATAACTTAATAGACGTAGATATTCAATCACCATAAAAGAAAAACGTCACGCATTCCCTATGATTAAGGAATAACGTGACGTGATATTTTAACGAGCAAGCTTTACTTAGCTCTCCAAGCTTCTTGCTTGGCATTCTCTCCTACCGTTACCAACAGCCTGGTTGGACCCGGAACAAGCACTAAACGCACTTCTTGATTTGGAAAATCATCTACTTCTACCGGCACACCTTCACCGAACTCTACGTCATAGCTGTATTTTCCGTAGTTGTCTTTTCTGAGTCGAATATAGTTTTTGGCAAAATAAGCAATTGGCAAAAGCACCTCATTATCAGGACAAAACTCATCATGAACAAGTGCTATGGCTTCTTCCAATTCGCTTCCAAACTCTTCGATAAAAGCATCTTCTAAATCATGAAGCTCTTCTTCTACAACATCATAGCGTTCATCGCTATAATCCATATCATCTAATTCGTTGATTTTTTCAGCAATTGCTATAAAATCATCATTCAGTTTATTCACATTCATACGCTTTCATTACTTGGGGTGACACAAAGAATGCAAGTTCATTTAAAACATGCAAGGCATTAGGAAAAAACGTTTGCCAGAGCCGATTTTGATTTTTTAAAGCCCTGATAAAACTTAACTTTACCGTCAGGAAATTTTAAGTAGACTATTAAATAAAGAATTAAATGGAAGAGGATTTTTTGCCTTTATTAGGTACCGACTTTGTAGAATTTTATGTGGGGAATGCCAAGCAATCGTCATTGTACTATCAATATTGCTTTGGCTATGAATTAATAGCCTATGCTGGACCAGAAACGGGTGTAAAAGACCGCACCTCTTATGTTTTGAAGCAGGATAAGGTGAGGCTAATTTTAACTTCTGCCTTAAGACAAGATCATCCCATTGCTGAGCATGTCAAAAAACATGGAGATGGTGTAAAAGTATTGGCTCTTTGGGTAGATGATGCCCAAAAGTCATTCGATGAAACCACTAAAAGAGGTGCTGTGGCCGTTGATGCTCCAAAAACTATAAAAGATGCTAATGGAGAAGTGGTATTAGCTTCTATCCAAACTTATGGAGAAACCATTCACACCTTTGTGGAAAGAAAAAACTACAAGGGCGTTTTCCTTCCGGGCTATGTTAAAAAGGAAAGCAATATTCCTGTAAATCCAATTGGTTTGAAGTATGTAGACCACTGCGTTGGCAATGTAGGCTGGGGAGAAATGAATAAGTGGGTAGAATTCTACGAAAACGTAATGGGTTTTAAACTGCTCGTGACTTTCGATGATAAAGACATTTCTACTGAATACACTGCGCTAATGTCGAAAGTGGTAAGCAACGGAAACGGCTATATCAAATTCCCGATCAACGAACCTGCCGAAGGAAAGAAGAAATCACAGATCGAAGAGTACATTGAATTTTATAATGGCGCTGGTGTTCAGCATATTGCGTTAGCGACAGACAACATCGTTCAAACTGTTTCGGAGTTAAGAAAAAGAGGAGTTGAATTCCTGCATGTACCAAGCACTTATTATGACGATCTGTTAGACAGAGTAGGTAAAATTGAAGAAGACTTAGCTCCTTTAAAGGAGATGAACATTCTGGTAGACAGAGATGATGAAGGCTATTTACTTCAGATTTTCACTAAACCCGTACAAGACAGACCCACCGTTTTCTATGAAATTATTCAAAGAAAGGGAGCAAAATCCTTCGGTAAAGGTAATTTCAAAGCCCTTTTTGAAGCCATTGAAAGAGAGCAGGAATTGAGAGGAAACCTATAGTTAGTGAATAGTCAATAGTCAATAGTCAATAGCGAATGTTAATCTAGCGTTGACGGATGACTAAACACCTTAGACTATTTCCTAAGCACTGTGCACTAAGTACTAAACACCAAATACCAAATAAATGATCAGCGAAGAAATACAAGCGAAAAAAGACAGTTGGTTAAACAGTCAAATAGATGAAGAAA
>JBLIKG010000078.1:0-8764 GCA_047636255.1 Roseivirga sp.
CTCATGATTTCTATCTCTAACAGCCTCGTCTAAAATCGGACTGCAAATATATGGAAAATGTTTTTCTAAAAGGAATGGTATTTTGATTTTTTTATTCACCCAATAAACCAGGCCTTTTTTGTTTAGTTAATTCTATTGATTTCTCGTACCTCCACTCTTCAATTTTGGCCTCATGACCGGATAAAAGCACTTCTGGCACTTTCATTCCTTTATAATCTGATGGCCGCGTATAAACTGGTGGCGCTAATAAATCGTCTTGAAAAGAATCAGTTAATGCTGAAGTTTCATCGGACAGTACTCCTGGTAAAATTCTTATGATCGAATCGGCCAAAACAGCTGCTGCTAATTCTCCTCCTGAAAGCACATAATCACCAATACTTATTTCTCTGGTAATAAAATGATCGCGCACTCTTTGATCCACTCCCTTATAATGACCACAAAGAATGATGAGATTCCCTTTCAGCGATAACTCGTTGGCAATACCTTGCTTTAAGAGCTCACCATCGGGTGTCATATAAATCACCTCATCATAATCTCTTTCGGACTTCAATTTGGAAATACATAAATCGATGGGTTCAATCATCATTACCATTCCAGCCCCACCTCCAAAAGCATAATCGTCTAATTGCTTTTGCTTATTGGTGGCAAAATCTCGTAAATCATGTACCACAACATCTACTAAACCTTTTTCTTGCGCTCTTTTTAAAATAGAGTGCGAAAACGGACTTTCTAAAAGCCTTGGAAGTAATGTTATGATATCAATTCTCATATCAATCTTCTAAGAAAACGTTCACTAGCCCATCAGGGATAAACATTAGAAGCTTTCCGTTTTCACGGTCAAAGCCCTTAATTAGTTCATCCGTCAATGGAATCAAAATTTCCTTTTCAGATTCATGACGAATTGAAAGTAAAGTCTGGGAACCTGCTTCGAAGACATTCTCTATCTTCCCAACCAGTTCATTCGAGTTCACATCAATAAGATCAAAGCCTATCACTTCATGAAAGTAGAATTCATTACCCTCCATTTCCGGAAGATTCTCTAGCGGAAGAAATAATGAACAACCTCTTAGGCCTTGTGCTAACTCCAAGGAATTAATATCCTCGAAACTGATTATTGCCTTTTCAGCATTGATAGAGATTGTATCAATAAAAAAAGGAACCAGTTGTTGTCCTTGTTGAACAAAAACTGATTCCAATTCTTGATATTCCTCAGGAAAATCCACGTCCAAAAGGACTTGAACCTCTCCTTTCAATCCATGCGGTTTAGTGATATACCCAAGTTGGTAACAATCGTCAACCGTCATGACTTTTTAAATTAATCTGCTTTTTTCTCTTCTTCAGTAGCGTCAGTTGCAGGTGCCTCAGCAACAGGGGTTGCTTCAACAGTTGCTTCTGGTGTAGCCACTTCTTCTACAGCTGGAGCTTCTTCTACTACAGCTTCTGGTGCAGCCACTTCTTCAACAGCTGGAGTTTCTTCTACTACAGCTTCTGGTGTAGCCACTTCTTCAACAGCTGGAGTTTCTTCCACTACTGCTTCTGGTGTAGCCACCTCTTCTACAGCTGGAGTTTTTTCCACTACTGCTTCTGGTGTAGCCACTTCTTCAACAGCTGGAGTTTCTTCCACTACTGCCTCTGGTGCTTCTACAACAGGTGCGTTAGCCGCTGCAAGTTCTGCTTTTTTAGCAGCTAGTGCTTCAGCCCTTGCAGTATTCACTTTAGCCTCAGCTTCAAGTTTTGCTTTCTTAGCATCTCCTTTAGCATTAGCAAGTTGTTCTACTTTACCAGTGATTTTAGATTCTTTTTCTGCTAACCAATCTGCATATTTCTTATCAGCATCTTCTTGAGTAACAGCTCCTTTGATCACACCTATTTGAAGATGTTTTCTCATTAGAACACCTCTATATGAAAGCATTGCTTTCACAGTATCGGTAGGCTGTGCTCCATTCATTACCCACTGAAATGCTTTCTCATTATCAATGTTGATTGTAGCTGGATTAGTATTTGGATTATAAATACCAATTTTTTCGATAAAACGACCATCACGTGGTGCTCTTACGTCTGCGATTACTACATCATAAATCGCTTGTTTCTTGCGGCCTCTACGGGCCAATCTGATTTTTACTGCCATCTAATTTTTATGGTTAATTGAGGATCACGTCCTCGTCTTCTTAGGATCACGTCCCAAAAAGGAGTGCAAATGTAATGGAAATATTTCTTAAACCATTGATGATATGTAATTTATGCAGTGATTTTCACGCATTCTCTCATAATTCTCGCTACTACTTTCAAGCATTCCGTCATTTGAGCTCGTTTCAGCATTAATTCCAACAACCACCACGTGAAAGCTTGTAAAACAAATTAACCGTTAACGGAACTCAATAATTCCAGAAAGCTTGACAAATACATGCTCAAGTCAATAATTTGCATAATCGGTTTAACGGTTTTTTAAACTAAATCATATAGCCTACATTTGAACATCTTAAAGGCAATTTACCAGCGAATGGACAATTATTCTTATCTAAGCAATGCAGATCCCAAGGCTTTAGAAGCGCTATATCAGCAATTTAAAAATGACCCAAGCTCGATTGATGAGGGCTGGAAGAAATTTTTCGAAGGTTTCGAGTTCGCTCAAACCGAATACCCAATGATACCTAACGGACAAGCGACTTCCTCTGCTCAAAGCACAGGCAGTCATCAGGTGTCGGAAAAGGAAGTACAGGTGAGAAATTTGATCCATGCTTATCGAACAAGAGCACATTTGAGGTCAAAAACAAACCCTGTCAGAGAAAGGAAAGACAGGAAGCCTATTTTGGAATTAAAAGACTTTAATTTAAGTGAGTCCGATCTTGATACACAATTCATTTCGGGTGAAGAAATTGGCATTGGCAGAGCAAGCCTAAGAAAGATCATAGAATCATTAAAGTATATCTACGAAGGCACTGTTGGTTTCGAGTACATGTATGTTCGCGATCCAGAGAAACTAAAGTGGCTAAGAGAAAGAATAGAGAAAGATGCATTGGCTTTCAAACCTTCGCATGACCAACGCAAACGAATTCTAAAAAAATTAAACGAAGCAGTAATCTTCGAAAACTTCCTCCACACCAAATACCTAGGGCAAAAAAGATTCTCATTAGAAGGTGGTGAAACTACAATAGCCGCACTTGATGCTATTATTAATAAAGGAGCCGAACTTGGTGTAAAGGAAGTGATGATTGGAATGGCTCATAGGGGGCGTTTGAATGTTCTAGCCAATATCATGGGCAAAACATACGAACAAATCTTCAACGAATTTGAAGGCAACGCCACTCCTGACTTGACCATGGGCGATGGAGACGTAAAATACCACATGGGCTTCTCCAGTCAGGTAAATGCCACGAATGGTGAAATTGTTCAATTAAAACTTGCCCCTAACCCCTCACATTTAGAAGCCGTCAACCCTGTAGTTGAAGGATTTGTTCGAGCAAAAGCGGATGTGGAATATAACAGAGATTACTCTAAAGTGCTGCCAATACTTATTCATGGCGATGCAGCGGTAGCTGCACAAGGCATTGTTTACGAGGTAACTCAAATGAGCAAACTAGATGGTTATAAAACAGGTGGAACAATCCATTTTGTGATTAACAACCAAGTAGGCTTTACTACAGATTTTGATGACGCGAGATCAAGCATTTATTGTACGGATGTAGCTAAAATAATTGACGCACCAGTAATGCACGTGAATGGGGATGACCCTGAGGCTGTGGTATTCTGTGTTCAATTTGCTACTGAGTACCGTCAAAAATTTGGTGAAGACATTTTTGTAGACATGGTTTGTTATAGAAGACATGGCCACAACGAAAGCGATGAACCAAAATTCACACAACCTGCACTCTATAACGTGATCTCTAAACATCCTAATCCAAGGGAAGTTTATATCAAGAGTCTTATCGAAATGGGTGAGATTGAAGCTGCCCTTGCCAATGACATGGACACTGAATTCAGAGGCGTACTTCAAGACCGTTTGAACTTAGTGAAGCAAAAACCACTTCCCTATGTTTATCAACCCGTAGAAGAAGAGTGGAGAAACTTAAGGCGATCTAAACCAGAGGATTTCGAGCAATCACCTGAAACGGGCATTAGCAATGAGTCACTGGAAAAAGTAGCGAAAGCATTGACCATAATCCCAAAAGGATTCAAGCCCATCAAACAAATTGAAAAGCAGTTAAAACAGCGAAAAGACATGTTCTTTAAGGACAAGTCTTTAAACTGGGCAGCAGGTGAGTTATTAGCTTATGGTTCTCTTCTTTTAGATGGGAAGAAAGTTAGGTTAACTGGTCAAGATGTTCAAAGAGGAACATTCTCGCATCGACATGCGGTTTTGCATGATGCAAATACTACTGAACCTTATAATAGCCTAAATCACTTAGAAGGCGCAGCTAACAAATTCGAGATTTATAATTCATTGCTTTCAGAGTTTGGGGTAATGGGATTTGAATTTGGTTATTCGATGGCGAATCCAAATGCCTTGACTTTATGGGAAGGCCAATTTGGTGACTTCGCCAATGGCGCTCAGGTAATGGTAGATCAATTCATTTCTTGTTCCGAAACAAAATGGCAGAGAATGAACGGCTTGGTATTGCTACTTCCTCATGGTTATGAAGGACAAGGGCCCGAGCATTCAAATGCAAGACCAGAAAGATACCTTCAACTTTGCGCTGAGTACAATATGGTGGTAGCTAATATCACTACACCTGCCAACTTATTCCATGCATTGCGCAGACAAATGACTTGGGAATTCAGAAAGCCGTTGGTCATTATGTCTCCAAAATCACTTTTAAGACACCCAAGCGTTGTTTCCGATGTGAGTGAGTTTACATCAGGTAGATTCAAAGAAGTAATTAACGACAGCTTTGCGGTTGCTAAATCTGTAAAAAGAGTATTGATGTGTTCTGGAAAGATTTACTACGACTTACAGGAACGCCAAGAAAAAGAGAAAAGAACAGATGTTGCGATAGTAAGATTAGAGCAATTACATCCATTCCCTGCAAATCAAATCAACGAAATCGTAGCTCAGTACAAAGGAGCAGAATTGATTTGGGTGCAAGAAGAGCCAGAAAACATGGGGTATTGGACTTATATATTAAGGGTTTTCAAGGACCACAGCCTTAAATTAATATCTCGAAAAGCAAGTGCTTCTCCAGCAACTGGATATGCTAAGGTACATGCTGCCGAACAACAAAAATTAGTCGATCAAGCTTTCGCATAAAATATAGAAACTATGAGTTTGGAAATCAAAGTACCAACCGTTGGAGAGTCAATCACAGAAGTTACAATTGCCCAATGGTTTAAAAAAGAAGGTGAAATGGTAGAAATGGACGAGATCATTTGTGAACTCGAATCAGATAAAGCTACTTTCGAACTAAATGCTGAGGCAGCAGGGAAATTGCATATCGTTGCCAAAGAAGGTGACACCATTGAAATTGGTGCAGTAATCTGCGTAATCGATGCTGACGCAACGGGAGCATCTGCTGACAAACCAGCTGAAGCCCCTAAAGCGCCAAAGTCCGAAGCCCCAAAATCGACTGGTAAAGTGAAAGAAATGATCGTCCCGACTGTTGGTGAATCCATTACCGAAGTCACCATTTCAAGCTGGTTGAAAAAAACTGGTGATTATGTAGCCTTGGATGAAATCATAGCCGAAGTAGATTCGGACAAAGCGACTTTCGAATTACCTGCAGAAGCCTCTGGAATTTTGACCGTTGTGGCACAAGAAGGTGACACGATCGAAATTGGTGCTTTGATATGCAAAATTGAAGTAACCGAAGGCGGTGCTCCTAGCCAATCAGCTCCAACCTCAGATAGCCCAACTAAAGCTGAAAGTGCTCCATCTTCTGAAGATAAAACTTACGCTACTGGACATGCTTCACCAGCTGCTGCAAAAATTCTCGCTGAAAAAGGAATAGATCCTAAATCTGTTAAAGGAACTGGGGTGGACGGAAGAATCACTAAGGAAGATGCTGATAGCGCACAAAAATCAGCGCCCGCACCAAAACCAGCCGAAAGCAAAAAAGAAGATTCAGCTCCTGCCATCAGTGTTCCTGGTGAGCGCAATGAAAGCAGAGAACGCATGTCCTCTTTAAGAAAGACAGTAGCTAAGCGATTAGTTTCTGTGAAGAATGAAACCGCCATGCTCACTACTTTCAATGAAGTGAACATGAAGCCAATCATGGACATCCGCAAGAAATACAAAGAGCAGTTCAAAGAAAAGTATGAAATTGGCTTAGGCTTTATGTCTTTCTTTACCAAAGCAGTAACCATGGCGGCCAAAGATTGGCCAGCGGTTAATGCTCAAATTGATGGTAATGAAATTGTTTATCACGATTTCGTAGACGTTTCTATTGCTGTTTCAGCTCCAAAAGGATTAATGGTCCCAGTCATTAGAAATGCAGAAAGCATGACTTTCGATCAAATCGAAAAAGAGGTGATGAGATTGGCCATGAAAGCCAGAGATGGCAAATTGACCATTGAGGAAATGACCGGAGGTACCTTCACTATTACTAATGGAGGAATCTTTGGTTCAATGCTTTCAACGCCAATTATTAACTCTCCGCAATCTGCGATCTTGGGAATGCACAACATTGTGGAAAGACCTATGGCGGTTAACGGTCAGGTTGAAATCCTTCCTATTATGTACTTGGCATTGTCTTACGATCATAGAATTGTAGATGGAAGAGAGTCGGTTAGCTTCTTGGTTCGTGTTAAAGAATTGTTAGAAGATCCTACTAGGCTTCTACTTGGGCTTTAATCTCAATACTAAGTACTAAACTCTAAATACTAGAAAATGAAATACGATGTAACAGTGATTGGTTCAGGACCTGGAGGCTATGTAGCAGCAATACGTTGTGCACAGTTGGGCATGAAAACGGCCATTATTGAAAAATACGATACCCTTGGAGGTACTTGCTTAAATGTGGGTTGTATTCCTTCAAAAGCACTTCTAGACTCTTCCGAACATTATCATAATGCCGCGCATACTTTCAAAACGCATGGTATTGACCTTGACAATCTGAAAGTAAATTTAAAGCAGATGATTGACCGCAAGGCGGGAGTTGTGACCGATAACGTGAATGGTATCGCCTTTTTGATGAAGAAGAACAAAATCGATGTTCATCACGGCATGGGTTCTTTCATTGATAAGCACAATATCAAAGTCACTGATAGAGAAGGCAAAACTTCACAAATAGAAACTGATAAAGTAATTATTGCTACAGGCTCTAAACCAGCTTCTTTACCTTTTATTAAAATCGATAAAAAGAGAGTAATCACTTCCACTGAAGCTTTAGAGCTTACCGAAATCCCTAAACACATGATCGTTATCGGTGGTGGAGTGATAGGAATGGAGCTCGGTTCTGTTTATGCTCGCTTGGGTGCTGAAGTATCGGTTGTGGAGTATATGGACGAACTTATTCCTTCTATGGACCGCACCATGGGCAAGGAATTGAAGAAGTCGCTTAAAAAGCTTGGATTCAATTTCTATCTAGGTCATAAAGTGACCGAAGTCAAAGGCACAGCTAAAACGGTAACAGTTAAAGCGGAAAATAAGCAAGGCGAGGTGGTAGAAATCAGCGGAGATTACTGCCTAGTTTCTATTGGAAGAAAACCATATACTGAAGGTTTAGGCCTAGAGCATGTGGGGATCAAAGCTGACGAAAGAGGTAGAATTCCTGTAGATGCTCATTTGAGAACAGAAGCAGATAATATCTATGCCATTGGTGATGTAATTAAAGGCCCCATGCTAGCGCATAAAGCCGAAGAAGAAGGCACTTTTGTTGCTGAAATCATGGCTGGTCAAAAGCCACATATCAATTATCTATTAATTCCTGGTGTGGTTTATACTTGGCCAGAAGTAGCTGCTGTGGGTTATACCGAAGAGCAATTGAAGGAAAAAGGAATCGCTTATAAAACAGGTTCTTTCCCTTTCAAAGCATCTGGTAGAGCACGTGCATCGATGGATACCGATGGATTGGTAAAGGTATTAGCAGATAAAACCACGGATGAAATTCTAGGCGTACATATGATTGGCCCTAGAACAGCCGATATGATTGCTGAGGCTGTTGTTGCTATGGAGTTCAGGGCAAGTGCAGAAGACATTGCAAGAATGTCACATGCCCACCCAACCTATACAGAGGCATTCAAAGAAGCATGTTTAGCGGCTACAGGTAATAGAGCGCTTCATATTTAACGAATAATCTAGACAAATTGAAAAAGGCCGTTTCAGGGATTTCTGGAACGGCCTTTTTAATTTTATGTGTGTCTTGTCCTGAAATAGCGTTACTAAAAAAGTGATGCTATGAAAAAAGAGAATGAAAGAAAGTACGGTAAGCGCATACAGTATGATTACAGTCACACTTTTAATACTTTTAATACTTTTAAATTGAGTGGTATAAGCGATTGAAACAGAGTACACGGAGTTAAAGCTATGGAAATGGCCTTAAGTCAAGAATAATCAAATAGGTTCTGTATCGCTAGATGCCGCAACTAGCGCTAATCATAATATTAACCCCGATTCTTTCTTAGTCAAAACTGCTAAAGGTGTTGGGATTTCTTTTGGTGATTAAGTAGTTCTAATTCTTAGTACCGAAATTTCTTTGAACATGACTTATATAAAAACAAAACCCCGATCGATTCGATCGGGGTTTTCTATTCACCTAAACACTGTTATTGAGTTGCCCCATCCCAGATATCTTTTGGCTTCTGGGGTAGGTTGCCCTACCCCTTTACCTTG
>JBLIKG010000079.1:0-8759 GCA_047636255.1 Roseivirga sp.
TCCCTCTGGCTTCGCATAATAGGGATAAGGCAAATAAGCACTATTTGTCCATTCCCAACCATCGCCATAAAACTGAGTGTTGTTTCCTTTACGAGGCATAGGCCTAAAGTTTCCATCCTCCACGAAATTGGCTTCTACGGGAACCTGGGGTTCATACAATCGGCAAGCGACTTCCCACTCAAATTCAGTCGGCAAGCGCATGCCTTTCCATTTGGCAAAAGCATCCGCTTCGTAAAAATTAATGTGAGTTACTGGCTCATCTGGATTAATTTCTTCAAGACCAGCCATGGTATAATGTTTCCAAACACCGTCCTCTTTCAGCCAATAAAATGGTGCTTTGATCTTTTCTTTCTTCACCCACTCAAAACCCTCCATTAGCCAGTGGTTAAAATCTTCGTAACCGCCTGCTTCGATAAATTCCAAGTATTCACCAGCTGTTACTAATCGATCTTGAATGGCATATTTATGAAGAAAAACCTTGTGAACTCCCTTCTCATTGTCAAAGTGAAAACCCTCTTCTTGATGGCCTATAGTATAAAGACCTTCATCCACCTTTAAGAAATTCACCAAGAGATTAGGTCGATAACCAGGGCTATTAAACGACTTGTAAGTAGGGAATAGAGGGTTGATTCCTAGAATATGCTTGATATCATACACCAATAATTCTTGGTGTTGCTGCTCATGATGAAGCCCAATCGTTAAAACTTCAATGATGGCATCATCGATACTAATAGCACCTGAGAGTAATTCTCTCATGTATTGATCGACATAATCTCTGTAGGCAAAAATCTCTTTTACCCATGGACGGGACAGTACACCCCTTTCGGAACGAATCCAACGCTCGCCTTCAGTTTCGTAATAACTATTGAATAAGAAATGATAATCCTTATCGAATACATGGTAATTAGGCATTGCTTCCTTCAACACAAAGTTTTCGAAAAACCATGTTGTATGTGCTAAATGCCATTTTGGAGGACTTACCTCAACGACAGGTTGAACAACAAAATCCTCTGGCTGTAGAGAATTACAAAGTTCATGCGTAAGCGATCTTATGCCATTGTATTGGTCTAATAAAACTTGGAGCTGAGAGATTTGGTTTATGATCAGGCTCATTTTAAGGAATACTAAGGTTTAACTAAGATGAAACATGAATGTCGGAAATCATTTCCAGACATTCAATTTGAAGTCATATTGATTAAGACCTAAACCTTCCTTAAAAGGTTCAAAAATAGTCAGAGTAATGACTAACCGATTTCAATTACCACATCATCAGTCATTGGATGACTCACACATGGCAATACATAGCCTTCATTCAATTCAGCTTCGGAAAGGCCTTCATCCTCATCCATTTTGACTTTTCCTGAAAGGCATTTGCCTCGACAAGCCGTGCACAATCCACTCTGACAAGAAAAAGGCAGATCGATATCCTCTTCTAGTCCTCGCTCCAAGATTGTTTGTCCTGGTGCGACTAAGTATTTATGCTCTTCACCATCATATATAATGGTTACTTGTCTAGCTATAATTTTATCTGAATCAGTGGCTGGTGCCTCTTTCTTACTTAAATCAGAAGTAAAGCTTTCTTTATGCACCTGAGCTTTAGGGATAGACAAAGCTGCCAAAGACTGCTCCACGATATCCATCATCGGGCCTGGACCGCACATGAAGTATTCTGTCATATTAGCAGAGAACTGAGGAAAATCGGTCAATGATTGTTTAATGATTTCTTGTGTAAGGAATCCAGAATGACCAGTCCAATCTGCTGGTACGTCACCCAAGACATGAATTACCTTAAATCTATCCACATGGTCAGCTTCCATTTTCTGCAAGCTCGTTTTGAAGATGATTGAATTCAAATCACGATTAGCATATACCAATGAAACTTTCGAATCAGGTTCTTGATCTAAGGCCGACTTTGCAATTGACATTAATGGTGTAATTCCACTACCACCTCCGAAAAGAACGATGTGACGTTTATTGCTAGAATCAAACGTAGTTGTGAAATTCCCGATAGGCTCAAGCACCTCGATTGAATCACCAGCTTTTAAGTTCTGATTCAAGTGGTTAGACATTAAACCGCCTTCCACTCTTTTCACTGTTACTCCCGGAGAGGGATCAACAAATGGAGAAGTGCAAAGAGAGTATGCTCTGCGTTCTTTCTTTCCATTAATTTCCGCAATCAAAGTAAAGAATTGGCCTGATTTGTACTGAATAGCACCACTGGCAGGTTGCTCAAAATAAATGCTAATCGCATCAGCAGTTTCTTTTACTACCTCTTTTACTTTTAAACTTAAATGCTCCGCCTTTACAGATGGGATATCTTTTTTTACCTCTTGCTTCTTCTTGAATAATCCGAATGCCATGCTCTAATCTTTGATTTTAAACTACTACTTAAGTAACCCTGAAATAGGCCGAACAGTTTTGCGAGTGCAAAAGTAATCATGTTTAATTTAAGGATGAATTCTTATTCCAATTTACCTCTAGAGGCAAAGACAACTGTTGGTTAAATAAAACCTCAAACCGACACATTTTTGTATCTTTATGCTTTCTTTTTATTGCAGAAACATGAATTTGAATACACTCACAGCGATTTCACCTATTGACGGCCGTTATAGAAAAGTCACCAATTCACTCACCGAATATTTCTCTGAATTCGCACTGATTAAATACCGCGTTGAAGTTGAGGTTGAATATTTTATCGCATTGTGTGAAATACCACTTCCACAGCTTATTTCTGTAAAAGAAGATCAATTTGATGGATTAAGAGAAATCTATAGAAATTTCTCAGAAGCAGATGCTTTAGCCATTAAGGAAATAGAGAAAACTACGAACCACGATGTAAAGGCAGTTGAGTATTTCTTAAAAGAGAAATTTGCAGCGCTCGGACTTGGTGAAACCATTGAGTTCATTCATTTTGGTTTGACTTCGCAGGACATTAACAATACCGCTATTCCTCTTTCTATTAAAAGGGCAATGCACCAAGTGATTGAACCTTCCATTTTAGAGGTCAGAAACCAGATTAAAGACATGGTTGAAATGTGGAAAGATGTAGCCATGTTGGCCAAAACACATGGTCAGCCAGCTTCGCCTACGCGTTTGGGTAAAGAAATGGAGGTATTTGCCAACCGAATTGATGAGCAGATGATTTTGCTCGGAGACATTCCATTTGCCGCCAAATTTGGTGGTGCCAGTGGTAATTTCAACGCACATCATGTAGCCTATCCAAAAATTGATTGGGTTGAATTTGGGAATGATTTTGTAAAAGACATTTTGGGTTTGCAAAGAAGTCATCCAACCACACAAATTGAGCATTATGATCACTTGGCTGCTTTATTTGATGGTTTAAAAAGAATCAACACGATTCTCATCGATTTTTCGAGAGATGTATGGCAATATGTTTCGATGAATTATTTCAAACAAAAAATTAAGGAAGGCGAAGTAGGTTCGTCAGCAATGCCACATAAAGTGAATCCAATTGACTTCGAAAATGCAGAAGGCAACTTGGGTATGGCCAATGCTATTTTTGAACACCTTTCAGCCAAGCTTCCAATTTCTAGATTACAAAGAGATTTAACGGACTCTACTGTACTTCGTAACGTTGGTGTTCCACTTGGGCACACCCTGATTGCACTGAAGTCTTTAGAGAAAGGAATTATCAAGTTGGAATTAAACCAAAAAGCCATTGATGCTGATTTGGAAGATAACTGGGCGGTAGTGGCAGAAGCCATTCAAACTATCTTAAGAAGAGAAGGCTACCCAAAACCTTATGAAGCATTGAAAGGCTTAACAAGGACCAATCAAAAAATCACTTCTGTTGTAATCAAAGAGTTTATTCAAACCTTGGATGTATCCGCAGAAATAAAAAATGAACTGCTGCAGATCAGTCCATTTAACTATACCGGTTTATAAAAAAAGCCCCGAATCGGGGCTTTTTTTTATTTTCTTTCGATTACTGAATCCGTTTTAGGATCGTACTCCAAGAGTTCGTTGTAAAGCAGTGTGTTATTTTGAAAATCATATAGAGTTAATGCTCTTAACTCGTAGTATGCACCCCAATACTGCTGTAGCGCTGAAACATAACTTCGAATTGCGCTATCCTTATTGGTTCTCGCTCTTGCTAATTCTAGAATTCCGACCTTACCGGCCAAGTATCTTCCATTCGTAATTTCGAAACCCTTTAAGGCAATCGCCTCACTTTTCTTAGCTAATTCTATTTGCTCGATAATTTGACGGAAGTTTCTTACAGCATTGGAAATTTCTTGCTCAAAATTAATCATGTCTTGCTCAATATTGAACTCATTGAGCTTTTGTTGCTCAAGTGCCTGATTCATACGTGCCTTATTCCTTCCACCGTCCAAGATAGGAAGGTTGAAATTCAAAGTAACTTGGGAACCAGCTGCAGTATTATCACCATTATATACTCCTGCAAGATTATTTGTTTGTGCACTATTATATCCATAAGACGCAATTAAAGAAGCGTTGAACCTCCTAGCCCTTGCTTCGGCAACTGATCTTTGTGCTGCTAATCGCTGTACCTCAAAACTCAAATATTCGGCTCTATTGTCTTTGGCATATTGCAAAGCAGTTTCATAGTCTATTTTGAAATCAGGTACTTCAAGCGGGGCTACAAGTTCGAGATCGACATTTTCGTTTAACCCAATAAAATTTCTCAATTCTAACGATAAAGACTGAACATCTAATTGGGCTTGCTGAGCATCACTTTGAGATGTTAATAAATCTAATTCAGTTTGAAGCAATTGATCCTCAGTTGAAGTTCCAATATTATATCGGCCTTGCTCTACTCTAAAAACTGTATCATTGGCTTGCTCATTTTGTCTTGCAATCTGAAGGTTTTTCTGTTGAACCAATAGCCTAAAAAACAATACGGCTGCTACTTGAGAAGCTTGCTCTAGATCTTGAACATAGGTTCTTTTGCTTTGTTCGTACTGTAAAGGTTGGATTCTCTTGTCCCATTTGAACGGGTTGACAGCGAATAGCGGTTGCTCGATAGAAAATCCTACTGGGTCACCTTGGTAACGCGTAAAATCATTATCGTAATCATCGAACCTAGCCAATCTAGAATCGAAGGAAACCGTTGTATTGGTCCAAGGCAAAACCTGCTCCAAGCCTAAGCTAAGATTTGAATTGTTCTGATTTACTGATCTAAAAGCAACAGATCCATCGTTCTGAGCTTGGGCAATGGTTCTATTGACATAATTAGGCAAAGTACCTCTTAACAAAAGCTGTGGCTTTAATTGAGATTTATATACCTGGAAACTCCAAAACCCTAAAGTTCTAGACGTCTCTGCTCTCTTTGCACTTCTTGAGTTTTGACGTGCTAACTGGATTACTTCTTCAAGGGTTAACACTTTTTTCTCTTGCGAAAATGATAATTGCGTTAGACCCAGAAGAAAAATTGAAAGTAAAATGACCTTTTTCATGAGTTTTTATTCGTGTCTTAATGATGTAATTGGGTCTTGGCTGGCTGCTCGTCTTGCTGGAGTAATTCCAAAAATTAGACCTACAGTAGCCGCAACTCCAAAGGATATAACAATAGAAGCAAAACTAATTTCAGTAGGGAAGTCGGCTAAAGAGGAAACAGCGAATGCCAATCCTATACCTAATATTACGCCTATAATTCCGCCTGATACTGAAATAAGCACAGCTTCAAATAAAAATTGTGATACAATATCAGAAGACTTGGCTCCAATAGAAAGTCTTAAGCCAATTTCTTTTATTCTTTCCATCACTGAAGCCAACATAATATTCATAATACCAATACCCCCAACCAAAAGTGATATGGCTGCAATAGCGGCTAATACAATATTGAAGATATTCTGAGTTCGCTGTTGCTGTTTTAAGAGCAGTTCTGGAATAGTAATTTCGTAATCAACTACACCAAAATGTCTACGTTCAAGCATTCTACTCATTACTTCAGCCGTTGAACTCAGTTTTGAAGACTCCTTCACTTGCACAACCAATCTATCGATTTGATGATAGTTTTTTGGTGCGTCATCTTCTTCACTGCTTGAAGAAGTTATAATGGCAAAACCTCCTCCACCAAAGCTTCTAAAACTACTCCCTCCACTGAAATTCTTTTTCAAGCCAGAGCCTGTAACTAAATCGCGGTTGATGTAACGAACAAGTACTGTCTGTATTGGTGTGTAGACATCCATGTTATAATCACGAATACCAAGGTTTGTTATCGCTTTTTCAGAAATGTATCTTTCTTTAAGTATACCGATTACCTCAAGCCATTGTGAACCCACTTTGATCTTTTTACCCAATGGATTTTCTTGAGGGAAGAATTTCGTTTGAATACCTTTTCCTATAATACATACTGGAGCTCCAACTCTTAACTGGATATCGTCAAACATCTGACCACCGTCTAAATCGAAGTTCGCTACTTCGAAATAGCTAGGTTCTACACCTACCAATTTTGACGATCTACGAATCCCGTTCTTTATGATGTAAGTCTCTAAAAGAATTTCAGGGCTGATCTTTTGAATTCCAGGAATAGATTCACGAATATTTTCGACATCAAGAAGCTTTAAACCAGGTGAAAATTTATTTTTATCCCCCTCATCTGCTTGACCTAGTTGCTGCTCTACTTGCTCTACTACAGGCTGAACGATGATGTTGTTCACACCTACCAATTCAATTTGTTCAAGAATTTCCTTTTGAGCTCCATTTCCAATAGCAAGCATGGCGATTACTGCAGCCACCCCAAAAATAATCCCAAGCGCAGTGAGCAAGGATCTTAATTGATTGGCTAGCACCGCCTCGAGTGCTATGTAAAAATTAAATAATAGACTTTGCTTATTCATAGTGGCTATTAGTCGTTTGTTTGACCAGCACGTCCCGCTGCTGCACCTGATGTGCCTGCAGGTCTTTGACCACCCCCTGTTCCAGCAGGTCTTTGACCACCTCTTTGAAACATTTGTTGCATTTGTGACGGATCCGTAATCCCTCTATCCTTTAATCTTTGGATCATTTCAGGTGCCATTGGACTACCATCAGGCATTTTCCAATCCAAATCACTCTCCTCAGGACCAACGGGTGTTAGCTCGTATTTTTGCATACGCGTTCCGTTCATCTCTGGAATTAGCTTCGGCTCTTTTGCACCTATGCCATCAGGCATACTTAAATAAAGTACATCCCCTTCTTCAACGCCTAATTCGATAACGGCATCGTTACTATTTGTCATACCGATTTTAACTTCTTGAAGTACACCGTTCTTTTTAATCACATAGTTTATTGAGTCATTGTAGACATGTAAACACTCTAATGGAACATGAACTACATCCTGCAGATTTTGAGTGACAACAATATTACTAGTAGTCATAGATGGTCTTAATTCTCCATCTCGCTCATTTACTCGTACAATAACTTCAAAAACCTTAGCATCTGAATTTGGATTCTGCTGACCTACACGGGCCACTCTTGTTACTTTTCCTGAAAGTCTTTTATCTGGGAAAGCATCCAAACCAATTTCAACTGGCTGTCCAACTTTCACTTTACGAATATCTACTTCGTTGATGTAAGTAGTCGATATCATACTAGATAAATCAGGCAATTCTGCTACATCTGCAGCGTAAGTATTGATCTGTGAACCTTCAACAATTCTATCTCCACCGACACCTTTGGTATAGATCACCATTCCATCTTGTGGAGCATATATCGTAAAGTCCTCTAATAATCTTAAACCCTTATCATAGCGATCCTGTCTTCTATTTAAGTCAGAAGTTTCTTCGATCATTTGAGATTTTGCTTGTTGCTTCTTCAAAGAGTAATTCTCAATGGCTCTTTCTTTATCTCTCAAAAGCTTCTCAAGCTCATTCTCGTATTTCTTTACTGTCGCTGGTGGCTCATACTGAGATTGCTCCAATTGAAGTTTTTTCTCTTCTACTGAATAATCAAGATTGATCAATTTATCTCTCTCTCCTCTTAAAGTCAAAGCAGTATCAATCTTGGCATTGTCATACTCAGCTACTTGACCATCCAACTCATCTTTTTCAGTTTGGATTTTTTCATAAAGTTCGCCTTTATCTAACTCAGCCACGAATTCTCCTTTTTTTACTTGGGTACCTTCATCAACCATTTTTTGGATGGTCATATTTCTTATGTTGAAATCACGCGCAGCAATTGGGCCTACAATTTTCGTAGAGCGTTCTGCTGATAATTCACCTGTTGTGGTTACTTCAACTTTAAATTCACCCTTTTCTGCAGTTGCGAAAAGTGAAAGACCATCCTCTTTGACCTCTGGATTAAAAACGGTCAGAGCAACCACTATTGAAGTGATTACTACAAGTCCGATAATGATGAGTTTTTTTCTCATGACTCTTTGTATTGTTAGTTTTAAATGTTTGCGAAATTAAGTTGAATAGTGCTGACTACAATTCCACATAAAAAAGTATGTCACCATTAGAATAAAAGAAGGAAAACCCCTTTTGCTAATAAAAATCAGACTATTCTAATCCTGTAACTACAAAATCAATAGGTTGTTTCAACACTTGCCAACTAGGTTTAGATGATCATGGTGACGCAAAAGTTTAACCACCATAAGATTCAATTATTGGAACGGTAAATTTAAGCTGCGAGCAACGTAATGTTCATTTCAATGGTGGCCAATGGTTTCAATCGTATCTTATATCTTTGGGCAAAAATTTTAAATGAAAAAACTAATAAGTTTCTTCTTAAGAAAAGTGCCGAGAAAATACCTTCAGCTCTTTAGTCATCATATTCTAAAAGTGGTTAGTCTC
>JBLIKG010000080.1:0-8734 GCA_047636255.1 Roseivirga sp.
CGCGCTTTTACTATTGGCCTTAACAAACTGTTTGAGACCAATAGAAAAGATGCCTTCATACAATTTAATTTTGAGTGGACCCAGACTTCACAAACCGAAAGTAGATTGTTTAGGAATGCTCTTAGTTGGTATATACACGGTAGAGTTAGGCATGGTTACACTCACAATGGCGAAGTTTTAGGCTCTTCCTTGGGGCCTGGTGGGAACTCGCAGTACCTTGAGGTGTCTTGGGTGAAAGGGCTTAAGAAGATTGGTGGGGCGATTGAAAGGTTCTCACATAACAACGACTTTGTCACCTTAGCTTTTGACGGCTCAAGAGATTTTACCAGATATTGGGTAGATTATAGTATTTATGGCTTTATAGACTGGAAATTTGACCGGTTTCTTTTGAGCGGCTCCATGTTCTATACAAAATCTCTTAATTACCAATGGGAGTTAGACTTTGACCCTAATGCAACCTCATTCCAATATACTCCTGGGGCAGATTTAGACAATCTCAACATTGATTTAAAAGTAGCTTTTCTGTTCTAGCCGAGCACTAAACTCTTTTAATAAGGACTCACAAATCTCAGCAGATTCTATATCTTTTGTGATATCTGAATTAGTATAATCTTGCCTCATTATATTTAAATCTGATATCTACTGAAATGATATCTCTCAGATCAAAAACCACTAAACTAAAACGGGGTCTTTCTCTACCAAAATCATAAGTGTCTGCCCTCCTGGATGCGCACCAGAATGAGTCTTACTATATAGCAAGAGTGGATATAATCGTAAATTTTCTTGTTTTTAGAATTGAATACCTTAATTACTTCGTGCTTTATTAAGTAGCTTAAAAAATCATGAAACTTACCCCACTGTCACACTCCCTTCATATTATTATCGCCACCGACAACTGTCCAAGCGCGCGAGGCGATAAAGCGCACTACTTAGTGGAAAGTGAATCTACCGAACGAGTAATGCGTAATCTATTCCCACTAACACTACCTTTAATAAGGCTTTCTCAGCAAGAACTTATGTTTTATGAATTTCAAAATAAACATTGAATTGGTAACAAAGTACCTTTTCGCCAAACGCCTTGGCTCTTGAATCAGTCTGAAGAACCATTCCAACCCCATTTTTTGCATCCAAGTTGGAGCTTGCTTAACAGTACCTGCGTGAAAGTCGAAAGCCGCTCCAACAGCCATCATTGCAGCCTTAATTTTTCCTTTGTGATTTGCTACCCAGAGCTCCTGTCGCGGGCAACCTCTGCCCACTAAAACTATGTTAGTCCCACTTTCATTTATTCTTTCGATATCCTCTGTATCTTCTTCTTCAGTAGCTTCTCTAAAACGATCGATATGTATACCGGAAATAATAACCTCTGGATAGCTACTCACTATAAAGGCCTTAAACTTAGATAAGGTACTTTCTGTACTTCCAAATAAGAACACTTTCAGCCCATATGAATTTGCCTTTCTAAGGACCCATAGGGTCAACTCGGGTCCATAAACCCTATCTTTCATTTCAAGTTGATAGAAGCTATTCAAAGCCCAACGCACCGGCTGACCATCAGGGACTATCATATCGATCAGGTTGATTTTGTTTCCTAATTCTTGATCCGTAATACTTGTCATTAGTCCATGAACTGCTAGGGCAGAAACGCCAAAACTTTCATTTTTTCTAGCCCTTTCGATGATGATATCTGATGCTGAATCATAATCCAAGTTGGCATACTGGGGTAAGAATAACTGATATTTTTCAAAAATTAAACTCATCAAGAAATGATCGCTTTTTGATATCCATTAACCAGTTGGTGATAGCCGTTATCAGAGGAATACAAACTTCTGAAAGTCGTAAAGGCATTATCTCCCAATTCTAAGTAACGGTTATCCTTTATCAGTTGGTCTAGATTATTACTCAATTCACCAAAACTTGAGAAGAGCAAACCATTTTGGCCATGATCAATCATTTCTTTCATAGCACCTTGATTTCTAGCAACAACCGCCTTTTTGTGCGCGAATGCTTCTAAAATAGTCATAGGCATACCTTCATACATTTTTGATAAGAAAAGAACAGCCTGACAAGTACTCATATATTCCATTAACTTATCCCTAGTGATCTCCCCCAAATACTCAACATTAGCGAATGACGCGAAAATAGTTGTATCATCACAAAACCCTGCCACTTTGAAGTTGATTTCTGGTTTCGATTTAGCTAACTCAATGAAATCTAATAGCCCCTTTTGCTCTTCTAATTTACCTGCGAATAAAATGAAACTTTCATAAGTGATTTCATTTATTGGTTCATCTACGAAGTTGGCTTTTACACTCAACTTCTCCTTGGGAATACCGCCTTGAATAAACTTCTCTTTAGCAAACTCTGAAAGACAGAAATATTGATCGACCGAATTCGCCCAAGTACCCTTTCGGAAATGAAAAGAAATAGAGTCCGACAAAAGAGCACTTTGAACATATGAGTTCTTATAACAGCGGTTAGTCACCCCTGGCTTTAACGAACCCTCTATTAAACAATCATCGCAAATGTGGCCATCTCTGTAAAAAAGAGTATTTACACAGAGCAGACGATAATTGTGTAAGGTTTGTATTACAGGAACAGCCATTTCTTGACAGACTTGAAAGACAATTGGAGTTATTAATGGGAAAATATTATGGACATGAACTATGTCTGGTTTTTCAATTTTCAGCATCGCCCCAAACTCTTTTCCCACCTGAGCCGAGTTACGGAGGTTAGCAGCGGCTCGAACCTTACCTAAGAGGCCTGTTGCTTTAAGGTCTGTGTTATGCTTTAGGAATTGATGAACTTGATGCCCGTTTTTGGTAAGCAATTGATATTCTTCTTGAACCACAGAGTCATCCCCTGTAAGATTTTGATAAAAATTATGGACCTGAACAATCTTCATCCTTCCCTATCTATTAAGAATTGACAGTGCTTGATCCATCACTTGATCTACCGAAATTTCACTGACATTGGAGAAGTGATATTTTATCGATTTGAGAGATTCATAATCAAAACTCCCACTCGAACACAAGGCAATCTGGCCTTGATTAAGTGAGTAGCTAGGGTTGGTTGGCCCATAAAGCACTAATGCAGGCACACCAAAGGCTGCTGCAGATTGTTCACCGAAGGAGTTGACGCCTATCAAAAGCTTTGCATTCTTAACCAAAGTAAGGCTTTCAACTATACTTGATTTACCCCTCCAATCTATGCATCCTTTTACAAGAGCATCATCAAAAGCTCCAATCTGATGAACTTGAATAGACCTCTCTCTTAGCCTTTCTACCAACACATTCCATTGAATTATACTCCAATTCTTTTCTTTAAACCAGCTACTTGCGTCAGGCTGAATTACAACATACGTCTTTGGAACTATTGCATTCTTTTGTAAAAACCCGTCTTGATTAATAAATAATCTATAGCCGTCACTTTCTTGAATCTGTAAGCCGAGTGTTTCTCCAATAATTGCCTTTATATGTTTGACCCTACCTTTGAACAAAAGGAGGTCATAGTGGCCATAGGTAAGAGATATCATTGGGAATTTAGGCGTCTCAACAATATTTAAGTCAAACCCAGCAAAAATAGTTGGTGTATTGGTTACTAAGTATATCTGAGTTTTGGGATACGCCTTTTGAAATTCTACAATCGCTATTGTCGACATTATCGCGTCACCAATCCCTCCATCCCTTATCAGCCAGATAGCCTTCGGCCTAAAAAGTTTAAAATAGAATAAAGAAAGCCGATTTAATATCAACAGTTTTATTGCCGAAGATCGCTCTCGAAAAGTAAATACTCTATTCGTTCTCATTAATAGAACAAATTTAATAGTTTGAACTACTAAGCAATCACTAAAATTGAAAATCTTCTTATTTAAAAATTCCTAAGTCTATAAGTCTGATAGGTAGTTTCAGCCTGACCTATCAACCACCAAGAAATAAGCGAAACAAATAGATAAGCTTCAGCATTCGCAGTAAAAAGAGGCAGTAGCAAGCCAAACTTAACAGAAGCCGCTACAAAAGAGGCCATTGCCAACTCTCTCTTTGGCGCTAATCTGAAAGCTTTCCAGGCATGCGATATGCCTATGAGGAGCATGGCCAAATAGAGCACCAAACCAATAAACCCTAATTGAACACCATAAATCAAGTACTGATTCTCGCCACCTACTTGAAGGTCCTTTTCAACACCTCCCGCATTGCCGCTTGTGGCAAGCCCTATACCCATAGGGTTAGAAATCATGCTTTCTACTGCTTCTAACCAATCAATTATGTGCGTAACACTAGATGAGTTTTCGAAGGTAATAGTGTCAATAACGAAGTACCTTACTTCATCGGCAGCAAAAAAAGCAACATACAGAGTCAATGCTAAGCCTACCCCGAATACTGCCCAAAGAATTCTATAGTACTTTAATAGAAATGCGATAAACATCAACATTAAGAAAAAAGCTAAAAAGGTCGCCCTCGAAAAGGCCAAAACCACGCAAATAAATGCACAAGCTAAAAAGAAGAGGTATTTATACTTATTAGATTTAAAAGGAACAGACAGGAATAAAATTATTGAGCTTGCCACCACAATCAGCATGGACGCTGAAAATTCCAGCGGATTAGCGAAAAATGCCCCATAACGGGCCTGACCGTCTTGGGCTTCAAAGGTGAACGTCAAACCAAAGACACCTCCTGGATCCACGCCTTTTACTACCTGATTATACTTGGCATAGCCGATCAGACTATGGAAATGAGTAGCAAAAAGCTTTTCAAAAAGCACAATAACAACAGCAACTATCGAAAGAGTGAACACTATTTTGAAGAAATTACCCCAACCACTAAAATCGATAGTGACATTTCTACCAAGAAAATAAAAGACGCCTATTAACAGAATATTTTTGAAGTATATGGCTTTATTCAAGAAAGAAGCTTCTCCAATCGGTAATACGAAATAGACCAATGATAAAACGATGAAACCAATGAAGCAGTAATCCAAGGATGACAAAAACCAGTTTCTCCTTAACACGTTCTTCTGCCCTAGCAGCCAGATCCCTAAAGCACCGAAAATCAATAACTCTTTTGAGTACTGCAACAGAGAAACAATCACCTTTGATTCGAAAACATCATAGTTAATCGCGAGAAATACAGTGTAGACAGGGAAAAATATTGCGGAGTAATATAGAACATACTCGAGCTTCCCTTTAAAGATTGCCGTTAGTGATAGCGAATAAAAACCGATGTATAACGCCAGTAAGATTACCGCTATAAGCATCATTTGGTCAATCCGTCTTTGAATCCGCGGTATGCAGATTTCAGTTTCGTAAATCTAAGTCTTAATAAAAAATATGTCATATACCCACAGAATTTATATGACTGATAGAGCCATATCCCAAATCGATTAAAAAAATCGAGGTGAATTCGGATCAGGTAAAGGTGATTCCTTACATGTAAGTAGTGCATGAATGGTGAAAGAAAGCCCTCTTTACCTTTTGTATCACTTCGGAGCGTAGCCATAGAAAGATGGTAGATTACACTTTCGTACACAATGCCCAAGCTATAACCCGCTTTTATCATTCGAATTGACCAATCCACGTCCTCATGATAAGCGAAAAATTTATTGTTTAGATTCCCGATTTCACTTAGCACAGATGATCTTGTCAAAACACAACACCCCGTAATCCAGCCAGTATTAGGGTTAAAATCAGTCAGTGATTCTATTCCCTTTCCCTCTAGTCGTGTTTTCGCTAAACCAAAAAATCTATTAAAATCTCCTCCGGCATTCCAAATCTTTTGTCTATCATTCAAGTCCAAAATCAATGGTTGTACGGCCGCCAGTCCAGCATTATCATTCAGCCTTTTAACAAGAGGTTCAATAAAATCATGCTTCACTTCTGTGTCATTATTCAGAAGCATTATCAGTTCATTACCATCAAAGAGTGCTTGATTGATAGCGATATTATTCCCGCCAGTAAAGCCAAGATTCTCTTGATTCTGAATAAACGTAAGACCCGAAAATTCCTCCCTAAGCTTAGCCCCTGAACCATCTTTTGACCCGTTGTCTACCAAGTAAATTCGAGCGTGACTATAGCTGACTTTTTTCAATGACAATAAGCATCTTTTGGTCAATTCGTAAGAATTCCAATTCACGAGAATAATCGCTAAAGAAAGGCTATCGTTAATCTTTTGTTTCATTACCTTTTTTTAGAAGCCAATAATGAACAGCAAAGCTAAATAGTTCTGCCATTAAGAGAGCAACAGCCAGCCCATAACCACCGAAATAATAGCTCCCTAAAGCTGAAAGAATTAGCATCATGATCGCAGTTACCCAAGTTGCCTTTGCCAACACATCTTTTCTTTCTGCGACTAGTATATGGATCATATTAGCCACATTGAGCATGCCGAAAAATGGAATAAAGCATAGTATTCTTAAAATGTTAGTGCTATAATCAACAAATTCACCTCCTACTATTCTAATTACCCAAGGAGCCAACAATGAAAAAATCAAGCCGATAAAAAACGTAAGTACAAGACCGCCTTTGTAGGATTTATTTAAATAACTATCAAAACCATCTTTATCGCTATCATACAGCCTACTCGCATGTTGAAGAATAGATTGTGAGAGAAAAACAGGAATCATTCTCAACAAAAACGCCACTCTTTGCGCTAAACCGTAACGGCCCAGCTCGGCATCAGGGACAAAGTTACTTAGGAGAATGTATCCACCATGAACCGAAACATGACCTGCTATCGTTGAAAGAAAGAATTGAAAATTCTCCTTAAGTCGAACTAATACCTTGGAAGGAAGTACCCAAGCAAGCTTAATTTTCCATTTCCGATAAATGAAAATAAGCAATATCACATTAACAATAATAGATGAAGCTCCGAATATAAAATTCACCCATATGGCATCTTCAGGAGCATTAACAAAAGCAAAAATCGCGGCTACATAAAACAATTTAGATAGCGCATTCGATTTTGATAATAATGATAGGCGATCAAATCCTTGGAGGATAAACATGGGGAAGAACACTTCTCCAATTAAAATGATCGATGAGAAAGATAAAATTAAAGCATAATTCGGGAATAGATTAAAAACAAAAATTGCGGGCATCAATAACCCTAATAAAATTAACGCCAAGTATAGTTTGGTCCATAAGATTTCGTTTATTAGGGTTGACTGTTGATCTGGTTCTTGTATTAACAAGGCCAATCTCTTGGGGCCATTTAAATGAAATCCATAATTGACCAATATGCTGATAAGCATGATCACTGTAAGTCCTAGAAGTACCAGACCATATTTCTCTTCTCCAAGGGTTTGAAATAAATAGGGATTGACTATAACAGCCACTAGTACATTGATTCCTTGGTTCAACGATAGGTTGAAAAAATTACCAAACGATTGGCTAGTCAATATATTCCTAAGCTCTTTAATTGGAGGAGATTTTGGATAAACCCTTGATCTATTCTGCAAGCTCATCTTCCATTACAGAGTAATAGATTCTAGCTAATGAAAGGAAAGCGACAACTAGTACACCCCCCGCAAAAGCTCCTATCACTACCGCTTTGTACCACTTCATTCTATCGTCTTTTAGTGGGTAGGTGGGTTCATCTATAATCTGAATAAGCGGTGTACTATTGCGGTGAGATAACTTGGCGATTTCTAAGTTCTTTACTATTTCTTGATATACTGCAGAAGAAGCCTGTAGGTCAATCATTATCTTTTGCCTTGGGACTTGATTCTCTGACCTTAGTGGGTTTGCATTGGGGTTACGGTCATCGAATTGTGCTAAATCAAGAATAACCCTATCAAGGACTCTTTTCACACTATCGGCCTGAAAAGCAAGTACTCTCAAGTTCTCACCCGTCTTCTTTGTCTTTGACTTCAAGTAGAAATCATTCACATTCTCTACTAAAACCTCATTAAAATTCTTTGATAATTCTTGATTGGTAGAAGTATAAGCAACACTTAGAATACTCAGCTTTCTACTTGGTTTTGAAACCATCAAATTTCTCTCTCTGATTTCCTTAACCGCTTTTTTCAATACACTATCATGCCTCACTATCATATCAGAAATTGGAATCTCAAAATTGATTCCCTTAGCCAGCCATTTTTCATTTAACTTCCTTTCTTTCCCATACCTGGTGATTAATTTTTCAGAGCCATTTGTACCATCCACCTCGGTGAGCAGCGTTTGCTTCATTATAGTGTAGGATTGATACAACTCGATAATGTTATCAATTTGAAAAAGAGTGCTGCTTTCTGAAAGAGAACCTATGTTGACACCCGCTAAGCTGGCCAAAGAGCCTAATTGACCTACACCACCGCCTGAGTCACTTTCCAATACAAAAGTTGTCTCTGCGGTATAATTTATCTTTCTTAATTTTTGATACGCCAAGAATAAACCGCCAATGATTAAAGCGCCTAGAATTATTTTTTTCCACGCCTTGAACATAGCGATTGTCCAACCTTGGATATTTCGAATTAACCCCGCCAGGGAAACACGTTCTTCGATTATTTGAGTTCGTTCGTCCACCTGATCAAAAATTTACTTGGCTAATCAACAAAGCCAAAGTAGCTAAGCCGCTCGTAATACCTACAATCTCTGAAATGGCGATTGGTAATTTAATCGGCTTTGCTGGAACGATTATTTCAGCCCCCGGCCCTACTTGTGGGTAAGTTTTAAAGAATAAAAATCGCTTTGTTTTCGCTACGCTTCCGTTTGCATAAATCACATATGTGTTCCTCTTCTGTGCGC
>JBLIKG010000081.1:0-8729 GCA_047636255.1 Roseivirga sp.
TCTCTATAGGTTACGATTTCTAATTTTTTTTTAGATTTAATGAATAGGTGTAACTTCACCTCATAATAAATAATACTTCATGTTAAAATCAATGACGGGCTACGGCCTATCAAAAGCCCAATCTGGTTCAACTCAAGTAACTGTTGAAATCAGGTCCTTAAATTCGAAATTTTTAGATGCTCAAATAAGACTCCCAAGACAATTGCAGGACAAGGAATTGGAGGTAAGAAACCTCTTAAACTCCGAGCTAATTAGAGGAAAAGTCCTTGTAAGTGTAGAAATGGGATCGGATGATATTGATGCTTCCAAACAAGAAATTAATCATGCCTTGTTTAAAGCGTACTACAAGGAATATGATCAGTTAGCTGATGAGGTTTATGCCGAAAAGCGTGATCTTTTCAGGCTTGCGCTGCATAGCCCTGAGGTGATGTCAGGTTCAGCTTATAACGAAGATTTACTAGCTGAACAATGGGAATTAGTGAAAACAAACGTAATAGCGGCTATCGAGCACTGCAATGAATTTAGAGAGCAAGAAGGAGCGAAGCTTCAAGCTGAATTAATTGGCTATATCAAGAATATCGAAGGCTATTTAAATAGTATCAAAGAGATTGAAGGTGAGCGCATGACGGCAATCAGAGTTCGCATTAGCAATCACCAAAAGGAGTTACTAGGAGCAGATCAATTCGATATCAATCGTTTTGAACAAGAGATGATATACTTCATTGAAAAATTAGATGTCAACGAGGAGTTTGTGAGATTAAAATCTCACCTTGATTACTTTGTTGAAATTTTAAAAGAAGACAACTCTCAAGGCAAGAAGCTTAATTTTATTTCGCAAGAGTTGGGCAGAGAAATTAACACCATAGGTTCGAAGGCTAATTATGCACCAATGCAAAGGCATGTAGTATGTATGAAAGACGAATTGGAGAAGATCAAGGAGCAATTGCTCAATGTGATCTGATAGTAGGATAAAGAAAGGGTTAGAGCATTGTTCTAACCCTTTTGATTTTAATTCAACCTAAAAACAAAGGCAATTTGTTTTGCTGATTTTACAGGAACCCCTCTCTGGCGGCCTGGTTTCCACTTTGGAGATTTGGATAGTACTCTGACTGCTTCTTCATCACAGCCAGATCCAATCCCTCTTAGCACGGAAATATTTGAAATACTCCCTTCAGCATCAACATAGAAGTTAAGGATCACTCGGCCTTCAATATTAGCCCTTTGTGCTTGCTTCGGATACTTAAGGTGCTTGGTAAGAAATTTTGTCCAAGCGGCTGTGCCTCCTGGGAATTTGGCCTCTTCTTCCACAACAATAAATTCTTCAATCACTTTCTCTTTTGGAAGAGGTGTAAATTCAACAGGTTCTTGAGAGATGAACTTATTGAAATCTTCAAATACAAATGGGGTAATATCAATCTCAGGATCTTCTTCATTAGGAATTTCTATAAGAACAGGTACTTGCATAAGAGGCTTTGGGAGCTCTATTTGAGTGATTGGAGGGTCGTATAGTGATTCATCAATAGTTTCGTTAAATATTAGAACCATGGGGGTTTGAACAATGGTTCTGTATTCAAATACGGCAAGAGTAAGACTTAGGCTAACACATAAGCCAATGACCAAGAAAAGGCCTCTCTTCGTAGAGAAATCGACCTTTTTGTTTTTTTTCATTTCCATGATCTTAAGGTTTAGTGAATGCTTTTTGAAAACGTTTACATTAGTTTAATAACTAAAATATTAGTTATTAAACTCGAAAAGAAACCCAACTGGAGTTGGGTTCTTTAAATTATTTCAATCTGAAAAGAATTCGAATAGCCATTCTTGACTTTACGGATCTACCTCTTTGTTTACCTGGAGTCCATTTTGGTGAAGACGTCAAAACTCTAACAGCTTCTTCATCACAACCGCCTCCAATACCTCTCGAAACTACGATGTCGGAAAGAATACCTGCTTTATCTACAACGAATGAAAGATACACAGCACCTTCTATACCCATACGAGTTGCTTGACGTGGATACTCAAGATTCTTTCTTAAGAATTTATTCCATTCTTCAGGACCTCCTGGGAATGCTGCTTGCTCTTCAACTACCAAGAAAATTTCATCGGCAACTTCTTCTTCAGGTTCAGCTTCGAAAACGATGTCCTCTACTTCTTGATCTTCTGTAATTTCAACATCAAGGTCAATTTCGATTTCTTCCTCAATTTCTTCTTCATCAGGAATCTCAATAAGTTTAGGCTGTTGAATTGGTGGTGGTAGTGGAGGTGGTTGCTCGGTTGGAGGGATTTCAGTAAGTTCTTCAAAATCGTCTGCAGCCATGCCAAGGTCCATTAATTCACCCTTCTCGTATTGTTTCCACTCGAAGGCTACTAATGTCAAACCAAGGCTCACAAGCAGTCCTATTGCAAGGAATAAACTTGACTTATTGTTCAAGTCTGCTGACGGAGTCTTTTTAGCTTCCATAATTTCTTTTGTTAGATTGTTAAAACTATAATATTAGTTTTAGAATCGCAAACTAATTTTTGTTAAAAGTAGAAAAAAGTATGACACCTACAATAGCTCCAAGTGTATTTGCTAATAAATCGTAAATATCAACCATTCTACCAGGCACAAAGTATTGTAATGATTCTAAAATTATTCCGTAAACAACGCTCAAGATGAACGCGTTTTTCCTTATTTGATTGTCCAGTTTTCTTTTACGATGCTTCAATTTGCTTCCAAAAAGAAGGGTAATGCTAAATATTGCAAAAACACCTAAATGGGCTAACTTATCGTAACCCAACAATTCAGATTCTGGGAATGCATCTTGTGGAGCGAGCATTAATACTGCTAAAATGATTCCCCAAAGCACGCTTGCCCAATATGAATAAATAATCGAGCGTGACATGTTAACTGGATTTACTGACCAATCAATTCTTTATAAGCAGCTGCGCTTAAAAGTGCGTCTGCTTCAGAAGGATCACTCATGGTGATTTTGATCATCCAGCCTTCTCCATAAGGATCAGAGTTTACCGTTTCAGGACTGTCTTCCAACTTGGGGTTGAATGCTTTCACTGCGCCAGAAAGAGGCATGAAAAGATCAGAAACAGTTTTAACTGCTTCTACAGTGCCGAATACTTCTTCTTTATCAAGATTATCGCCTTCTGTTTCAATTTCAACATAAACGATATCTCCTAATTCACTTTGAGCAAAGTCTGTAACACCTACAGTTGCCTCGTCTCCTTCAATCTTTACCCACTCGTGATCTTTGGTGTAAAGTAAGTTCTCTGGTATGTTCATTGGTCTAAAATAAATTAGCTCAAAATTAATGGAATATTGGGAAAAGTAAGGAGTTATTGAGACAAACTAAACCTTATTATTCCATCAATGGCAGTCAGAGTATTTTAGGCACTAATTGTGCATATAATTGACTAGGGGTATAGAATATTGAATGTCGATTTAATGCTGTTAATCGATATAACTATGGCATTTAATTAATGATTATTGACATTAAACTATTTTACCACAATTTCTCTAGCAAACTCTTGGTGGCCAGAATACCTTCATACTCATTTAAAAGGCTCCCCTCATATTCAATGCCTATATATCCGTTAAAGGCTGATTCCTTCACTATTGCTACCATTTTTTCGTAATCAATATAGTCTTCGTTACCCAGTTCATCGAAGTGATAAGACTTGGCACTGACTCCTTTTGCGTATGGCATCATGTCTTTAACTCCTTGATAGGGGTCATAAGCATCCTCGCATGTGCCATCTTGCATACTTCCCCATTTGGCTGACAAACACCAGTTACCAAAATCCGGAAGTGTGCCACAGTTTGGCATATTTACTTGTTTCATTATTTCGGCAGTCCATATTCCATCGGAACTGTACAGTCCGTGGTTTTCAATCAATACATTAATATTTTTCGATTTTGCATAAGTACATAGCTGCTTCAGTGCATCGATCATGGCAGCCTGAACCTCTTCTTTACTTCCTTCACCAAATGCATTGATTCGAATGGAATGACATCCTAAAATAGAGGCAGCATCCACCCATTTATAATGATTTTCGACTGCTTGTTTTCTTTCCTCAGCATTTGAATTACCTAAGTCTCCTTCCTCATCAACCATAATGAGTAAACTTTTCACACCTAATGAATCAGCCTTTGAGCGCATTCGCTCCCAAAATACTTTGTCAGTGCCATGATCCTTATAGAATGAGTTAACGTATTCAATTGCGCTAATCCCAAGGTCATTCTTAGCTATAAGAGCAAAGTCTTCGGCTTTTAAAGTACCATTCTCTAATGCACGATGAATAGACCATTGTGCTAAAGAAAGTTTAAGTGCTGGAGATGAAGAAGTCACAGCAGTATTGGTTTTTGTTTTACACTGAATAAGTGACAGAAATAGCAAAAGAGATAAACCTAGAGTTAGCCTTTTAAAAGTATTATGGTTCGATTTCATAATCTAATCTAACGAATGCCTTCAGTAAAGCTCTACCATTGAATGAGAATTTGCCATGGTATAGACTTCTTGTTAATCAGGATTCTTTACTTCTATTCTAGCTTAAAATGGGGGGAGGGTTTATTGAGCTAAACTAAATCGGATTCTTCCACCGAAGGAAGTTCGGGCATTAAGGAAGCTTGTGGTTACCCTTGGTTCATTTAAATTCCGCTCAAAATAGAAAGATACTTGTAGTGCATCGCTGACATTATATTCAACGGTAGGGCTTAATCGGTAAATTCTCATTCCATCAGTTACGATACTTGATTCTGTGATTCTACGCTGTACCGTTTTGTTGTCGCTGATTCGTAATCCCATATTGAAGCGCAGTTCATTTGGTAGTGTTTCTTTTCTACCTCGAATCCTAAACGGGATTTTAACCCCTGCTTTGGTATAACCAATCGTAATATTGATGTCACTTCCAGTTCTTTCTGTAATCTGAATATTGGATAGATTAAGGGCGATATTACGCTCTTTTGAATAATCCATGTTTAAATTCCAGCTATTATTTGTTCTAATATTAATTCCAAGAAGTGGAGAAAATCTTTCTGTTAATACTATTTGTTGAGAGGTGAATATCGGTACCAAATTACCTTCTTCATTGAATTGAGAAGCTAAACCATAATCAGTTAATTGATTATCTAGTGTTAGATTTTCGGTATAAAGCGCTGAATTGATGTAATTACTTACGCTATAATCACTTCTATAGGCATGACTGAACTGGATACTGGAGAATATCTCTTTGACAGCTTCAATTTTAGTCAGTCCACGATAACTTAAAGACCAACTTGGTATTGGGATTTTAGGGAATGCTGTTGTTTTAACTTCATCGGGATTTTGGCCTGAGTAGGCAGCAAGAAAAGCAGGAATGACGACTTCTTGTGAATTTATATCATAAGCACCAGCATCGTTGGCTTGGTCTAGCCGTGATTTTAGAACGGATCTAAAATTTTCGAAATCTGCGAATAGGGGAGACTCGTCATTACCGTCATCTTTAGAGAAAGCAGTTTTAAACATGTTATAGGAAATTCCATAAGTACCTGTACGTGTAGGATTGATACTTAAAAACTGATCTGAGTTTTCTTCTCGTCTAAAGATTTCTTGATAGTTTTCTGAATGCGTTTTACGTCCTGTTAAGTTAATTCGGAAGTCAGTAAAAGGCTCAATGAGTGCACCAAAGTTGAAATTTGTATTTTTATCTTGTTGGAACGGAGCCGTTAAGAAAGTGCTTTGGGCATACAATCCACTTTCTGCGAGCTGAGTGCGAATGGCAGGATTTTGACCACCAACTATAAAGCCTAAACTTGGGTTGGTTAAATCTTTATCTAAACCAAATAAGAAGACTTCCGGCATATAGCCGGGTAATACAGTTCCTTGTGCCACAGAATAGTCAAAAGTCAGATTTCGAACCATCATAAGGGCCCTTAAAAAACCTTTTAAGACGGGCATTTCTTCAATTGTCTTTCTTTGCTTAGTAGTGTCGTTGGCATTTTGGGCTTGTGGCCTTGTTCTGGCTCTGGGTGGAGAATTGATCTTTTTTAGAATCCCTATACTATTATATAATTTCACCAGGTCGAATTTTCCGTTTAATGAAACTTCCCTAGTATTCCCTGCATAGTTACCCAATGTATCAGCTTGGCCTATTGCACCTGCTTTCCAATTATAAACCGCTTGGTAGCTCACACTCGAAGAAATCCAATCGGTAACAGGGATTTTATCGAATGGAAGCGTATAACTGGAGACTATATTGTGCGTGTAATTTTTAATTCGGCCAAGGTTTTTAAAGTTCGTCCAAACGGAATCCTTTTTTATATCTGTGTTAATATCGCCAGCGGGTTCATCTATAATTGCGTTTACGTTGGCGGTGTAATCCAATGTAAGTGCTTTTGTCAGGTTCCAATTGACGGCATAGGTTCTGTCAAAAGTGAAAGCTTTTTCAAAATAAGGGTCTATGCCGTCTGTATTCAGATCTGCATTTCTTAATTGAGTTTTGAGGAAGTTTCGGTTAACATTTCCGTTGACAATAATGGAATTAGGTACCACATTTAAGTTGATGTCCTTTATAATCTGAAGCCATTTGGAACTTAAGAAATTTAAGTTTTTGAAAGGTTCTATAAACCACTCTTTGGGCTGGTAACTATAGGTAACGGCTCCTCTGTAATTCCGGTAATCGTATGAGGCCGTATTGATATTACTTCTGGTAACTTCACTGTATGCATAAGTAAAGCTGAAGTTTTCAATATCATAAATATGCTTTGGAGCCTCGGTATTCATTCTTAGCTTCCTGACATTAGAAAAGTTGAAACTTTTTCTATTAGATTGATCAACGACCTTATTGAAGTATTCATCTCGGGCTTCTTTTGTTTCAAATGAATTGAGCACATCTTCAAGCGGTAAATCCTGATCTAGGGGATCAAATTGTGGGATTGATCTGGAGTTTTCAAAACTGAAGAATGCAGGTAATTCTATTCCCCAATCTTCTGGGAAGAATTTGCCAAGTTTTAAACTCGTTGAAATATCATACTGTGTTGTTTTCTCACGATTTCGCTCGGAAACCTTATCTGCAATTCCACCAAAACCTATTGATGAATGGCGAAGGGAGGCTGAAATATTTCCAAAGTCGGCAAGTGAAGCATCTAGCCTCGCATTAAAGGCTACACCTGCTTTACTATCGAAGTCGGTGACTCGAAGTTCGTTTGCCCAAATACAAAAACTTTTAGGCTCCAAATCAGGAGAGCTAGGGTTACGAACACCAATCATTAAGGTCTGTACTGTACTTAAATCAGGACGGCCGACAACAGTTACATTAAAGCGATCTACTTGTTCTGTATAAGGTAAACTTAAATTTGCGTTAGAAGCATTTCTTTTGGCTTTGACCTCATATAAGCTTGAAAAAGCAATATCTATTTCATTCTGTTCTGGCCAAATATCTCTGGCAGAAAAGAGGCCTGCAGGAGTGATTGTTAATGGTACTTCGACTTCGTAATAGTTCTCGGTAAAGTCAGTTCCTAATCTTATAAAAGCTGTGACTTCGCCAGGCGCTAAATCATCAGGGCTGTCAGCGTGCAAGAACATTTTAAGTCGGCCATAATTGACCATGTCTTGGCTCACATTTTTGAAAACGGCTCTGGCATCTTTGTCTCTTAAATCGTCAACACAAAGCTGAAGGGCTTGTTCATTACGTCTTCTTTCAACTGCCGATGTATTGTCTCTATCACGTACAACGCCCGGAGGTACGACATAAGGTGGTCTATCTATTCCACCTTGGCTATTGTCTTCAATACTAACAACCGAAACGGTGAAGTTTGGGTCTGAAGGTTCTGGTATTTCGAATAATCCTTTTTCGAATAGGCTTTCTTGAAAAGTTCTCCATTGGCTGCCCACAAGCCTGAAGTTTACAAATCGTAAAACAACTGGCTCTTCAAAATCTGTAAGGTAAGTTCGCATGTAGCGTATAGATTTAAAGCCATTGATATTTCCCTGTACACGATCTGGTTTACGCACTGGGATTCTGAATAAATACCATGAAACCTCATCTTGACTGTCCCCAATATTGTTCGTCACTTTATCAACAATATTATTACGACCAACTTGTAATTGGCCTGGCTTTAAGTCAAGAACATATTCATAATACTCTTCTAAATCCGCTAAAGTATTATCTCTATTTAGGTCTTCGTTATCAGGTAGGTTCGAAGATGAAGGCGTGAAAAGTTCGTTTCCTGTATTGATAGGGCTGTTGCCTTCCATACCATTGAAGTTTTTGTAACGTTCAAGAATTTTGGCATTAAGCGCATCAAATTCGTCATTCAGATAATAGGCAAAGTTATCTGCGGAAGGGTCATTTTGGATTTGCTGTTGTGCTGGCCCATTTAAATTTAGAGCATTTAAAAAATTCGAGAAAAATTGAGTTTCATCGGTAGATTTCAAACCATCTAACCCAACATCTTGATTGACACGAGATTCAGCGGAATTATCAAAAGCAGGATTCAAATAGGGTTGTTTTGCGACTCTTCCCCACTCATTTTCTACAACATCGTCAGCACTGATTGAGCCATCTGTCGGTAAGCCCTGTTCAAATGCGTGGCGCTCGTCTTTCATAATATCCTCTGAAACGCTCCCTAAATTCAATATGAATTTTCCTCCCGTAGTATTGGATTTAGGATCATTTATTCCATCATTAATTTGTCCTCTCGGATTATTAAGTGTTCCGTTCGTACTGTTGATGAAAGGATCCATTAACCAGAATTCGAT
>JBLIKG010000082.1:0-8677 GCA_047636255.1 Roseivirga sp.
GGCCACAGAACCCATTTCTGTAGAAAACATCAAATTGAACTGACGCACATCTGTCCAGTTTTTAGAACCAGAAACAGGGTCAGCAATTCCCAATTCTTCGATCAGGGCTTTAACATCGGCCAAATCACCTGAATCTAAACCTTTGCCTAAGCGTGCGTTGATCTCGTCAATTTTCTCTTGGTTGCGAAGTACGTTAGGATTGGTAGCTAAAAATTGTGCTTTATCAAAAGCATCCCCAAAACGGTTCTGTGCCTTTTCGACTTCTTTATCAATTTTGGCTTCGATCTTAGCAATATAATCTTCGACCAAAACATCAGCACGATATCGTTTTTTAGAGTCCTTATTATCGATCATAGGATCGTTAAAGGCATCCACGTGGCCAGAAGCTTTCCAAGTGGTAGGATGCATAAAAATTGAGGCATCGATACCCACGATGTTTTCATTTAGCTGCACCATGGCTTTCCACCAATATTGTTTGATGTTATTTTTTAGCTCTACACCATTCTGACCGTAGTCGTAGGCTGCAGCTAATCCATCATAGATTTCGCTTGATTGAAAAACAAAGCCATATTCCTTCGCGTGACTTGCGATCTTTTTGAGCAAATTATCGTCATTTTGTGCCATGCCGCAAAGATATGGAAAAGGCTTTCAACATCTACAATGCATTCCTTAAAAAGGAATTTGAATTCTTTCCATGGACGGCATAATCCTTGAGGCCTTTTTTGAGTCTAGAAACTCATAATCCCTATATTTGCTTAGCATGAAGAGAAAGTTTTCTATAGTAATACTAATTGTGGCGGTAATCGTAGGTGGAATTGTGGCTTTTCAACAATACAGGCTCTACCTCACCAAGCAGTACAGCCCAATTGAACATGCGGTTTACAACAACAACTCCATCAACATTGAAATCGCTTACAGTCGTCCCTTCAAAAAGGACAGGGTGATTTTTGGTGATTTAGTGCCTTATGGTGAATGGTGGCGAACTGGAGCCAATGAAGCTACCACAATCAGGCTTTCAAGAGACATCTCGTTTTCAGGCCAAATATTAAAGGCCGGTCTTTACTCATTGGTTACCATTCCTGATAAAAATGAGTGGGATATCGTGTTTAACAGAAAGATTCCAGATTGGGGCACTTCCTATTTTCCCGAAGAAGATGTGCTTAAAGTGAAAGCCAAAGTGGAGGCTTTGCCCGAAGTGGTTGAACAGTTTACAATTGATTTTTCTGAAGAAAATGGAAGTCCTGTGTTGATCATAGCTTGGGATAAAACCAAAGTGACTACTCCGTTTTCGGTGCTTTAACCTGGATTATGCAATAGACTTTCTATTACGTTCGTATCTCGCTTTGAATCAGACGCTCTGCTTCGCTTGTCTTTTCACCATAGCGGTGCTATGCTTTCAAAGTCAAACTTCCTGATTCTTTGCGATTTACGACCTAATAACGATCTCTACTGCATAATCCAGGTTTAAGCTCTGAATTAATCCACTATTTTTTTCAACACAATCAGAGCAAAGTTATCCGCTGTGATCTTTTCATGCTCCAAGGTCAGACGGCTTTATGCCTTAAGGTGATCAAAACCTCCACGCTCAATGCGGTCGGACCGATAAGGTATGCCTGGATTACTGAAAAAGATTTCTACAAAATGAATGTCTGTTAAAGGATTGATTTTCATGTGATTAGTCTGTTCTTTTCAAATCCATTTGAAGTCCTTTTCTAAGCTTAAAATGGGAAATTTCCTTTCCAAGAATAAACCATCGCTAACTTCTTGCATCCAACCTGGCATAAATAAAAAATATATGAGGTCGATTTTAAAAATAATGATGGTGAGTTTAGCGCTAGTAGCTGGGCTGCAGCTGCAGGGACAAGATGCAAACAAGACGCTGTTACAAACAGAGAAAATGGCCAAAGAACTTGGCTTGAATGCGAAGCAAAAGGCGGATATCGATAAGGAGTTAAAGGCCAATCAGCAGGATCGAAAAGAGAAAATGGAAAAGCTTAGAGCAATGCGCGAAGAGATGAAGCGTGATGCTTTTGTAGAACAGCAAGCCCGTGAAACAAGGCTTAAAAGTATTCTTACCGAAGAACAATTTGCTAAGCTTGAAGCAATGAAAGCCGACAGAGGCAGTAGAGGTCAAATGCGAGGCCAAGCCAATTTCAGAGGTCAGAATCGTCAGGAGAGTGGTAGAGCTCCAATGATGAAAAGAAAAATGCTTTTAGAAAAAAGAAGCAAACACCTAAAGGAGAATAAGGAAAAAGGTGGCGGAGGGAATTAATGTTGGTTGTTAAGAAGAGGGGATCTTGAATGGCAATCGTCCCGAACTTGATTCGGGATCTCAACGATAAAGCTCATTACTGAAGGGATTCTGAAACAAGTTCAGAATGACCTGTACAACTTTTCAAGATACCCTCTTTATTTTTAGAAGAACTCTTTCACTTTATCGAAGAATCCTTTTTCACCTTTTTCAGGTTTTGGCTGCATATTTTCTGAATGACTTAGCTTTTCGAGTATTAGTTTTTCTTCCGAAGTTAATTTCTTAGGTGTCCAAACATTCAAGTGTATCAATTGATCACCTTTGCCATAGCCGTTCAAATCTTTAATCCCTTTTCCTTTCAAGCGAAGCATTTTTCCGCTTTGAGTTCCTGGATCAATTTTGATTCTCACTTTACCATCAATCGTAGGTACCTCTACACTTGTGCCTAGGGCAGCATCTGTAAAGCTGATAAAGAGATCGTACAAAACGTTATTGCCGTCTCTTTTTAACTCATCATGTTCTTTTTCTTCTACTACAATAAGCAGATCACCAGGAACACCTCCGCCAGGAGCCATATTTCCTTTGCCCGACATTGAAAGCTGCATTCCTTCCGCAACACCCGCAGGTATTTTGATTGGAATAATTTCTTCTTTCATTTCCAGTCCAGTGCTATCCACACCAGCAGGGCGATGGTCTAGAATTTTACCACTTCCATGACAAGCGCTACAAGTACTGGCCGAGACCATTTGACCGAGCATGGTATTGACTACCTTCTTTTGTTGACCTGAGCCACCACAAGTAGAACAGGTTTTGAAAGTAACCCCATCGGCATTTACCAAACGGTTTACTTTAATTTTCTTTTCTACACCATTAGCGATTTCGTCAAGGGTGAGTTTTAGTTTAATTCTTAGGTTGGAGCCTTTTCGCTGGCGACCACCACCACGACCACCACCAAAGAAGCTATCGAACGGGCTTCCGCCACCTCCACCGAAAATATCTCCGAATTGAGAGAAGATATCGTCCATGTTCATTCCGCCACCTTGGCCACCACCCATTCCACCACGCATGCCATCATGACCGAAGCGATCGTATTGAGCACGCTTTTCAGTATTGCTTAGAATTTCGTAAGCCTCAGCCGCTTCTTTGAATTTGTCTTCGGCTTCTGGATTGTCTGGGTTTTTATCTGGGTGATACTTAATCGCCATTTGTCGATAAGCCTTTTTTAGCTCATCAGCATTAGCAGTTTTGCTTACACCTAAAATATCGTAGTAGTCTCTTTTTGCCATTTTATGCTCCTATCACCACTTTTGCGAAACGGATTACTTTATCTCCCAAGAAATATCCTTTCTCAATCGTGTCTATAATTTTGCCTTTCAGCTTTTCTTCTTCTACCGGAAATTGAGTAACTGCTTCGTGCAAATCAGGATTAAAATCACTTCCTTTTTCAGTTTTCATCAACTTCAGGCCTTTGGCCTCCAAAGTTTTAGAAAGCTTATGGTGAATCAATTTAAAACCCTCTTTGATTGCTTCAATTTCAGTTTGTTTTTCGTTGGCCATTTGAGCCCTCTCAAAATCATCGATTGTCGGAATCAGTTCCGACATTAAATCTTGTGAAGCAGTTTTGATCAGGTCAATCCTTTCTTTAGCATTCCTTCTTCTAAAGTTTTCAAATTCAGAATAAAGCCTCAAATATTTGTCTTTGGCTTCTGCCAAGTCAATTTGTAATCTCTCTTCTGCACTCAATAACTCTTCCTCTGTCGCTTCTTCTTCGTCAACATTTGCTTCAGCAGCATCTGTTAACTCATCCTCTGCAGTTGAATTTTCAAATATCTGCTCTTCTTCGTTTTCCAGAATTTCGTTCTTATTCTTCATCGATACTTTATTCGTTTTGAAAAAATTCCTTAAGCTCTTTTTCATTGATAGGGCTACTCACCCAAAATTATAATGATAGGAATCCTTCTTGTCCTCTTAAAATCAAGCGCTGGGCTACAATTATATTGCCAAGCTCAATTAGGTGTCATTCTGACATAAATGGAAGAAGCCAATGCTGTTGACTGTCAGTTGTCAATTGAGGAGTGACCAGGTTGATTAGTGTCTTACTGATTGTTGAGTTTTTCCCATATCAAATCTTTGAGTTCAACCAACCCGATATTGGCGACAGATGAGATGAAAATTGCTTGTACATTTGAAGGCAAAAGTGCTTTCATTTCTTCTATCATTTGTTCATCAAGCATATCGCATTTTGATATGGCTAGAATTCTTTCTTTATCTAAAAGCTCTGGGTTAAATTTGCTCAGTTCTCCTAAAAGAATTTGATAATCCTTTTCTATGTTGTCTGAATCTGCAGGAACCATGAACAACAGAATAGAATTTCGTTCTATATGCCTTAAAAATCTGATGCCTAAACCTTTACCTTCCGAAGCGCCTTCGATAATCCCAGGAATATCGGCCATGACAAATGATCGATGATCACGGTAAGGCACAACGCCTAAATTGGGTACCAAAGTGGTGAAAGCGTAATCGGCAATTTCTGGCTTAGCTGCAGACACTACGGAAAGCAATGTCGATTTACCTGCATTGGGAAACCCAACAAGACCTACATCAGCCAATAATTTTAATTCCAACACAAAAAGATTTTCTAACCCTTCTTCACCTGGCTGGGCATATCGTGGCGTTTGGTTGGTAGCAGTTTTAAAATTTTCATTGCCAAGTCCACCACGACCTCCTTTGGCGAGTATTCTTTCTTCCCCTTCTTCTGTGATTTCAAGAATTACTTCGCCAGTATGTGCATCTTTGGCTACGGTACCCAATGGTACTTCCAAGATTACATCTTTACCGTCTGCCCCTGTACTACCATGACCAGAACCGCCTTCACCGTTTTCGGCAAATACGTGTTTCTGAAAACGAAGGTGGAGCAATGTCCATAAATTCGTGCTTCCTCTTAGGATAATGTGACCTCCACGACCCCCATTACCACCATCGGGGCCTCCTTTGGGTACGTGCTTTTCTCTTCTTAGATGAACGGCACCAGCCCCACCATTACCAGATCGGCAATAAAGTCTAACATGATCGATAAAGTTTGTACTGGCCATATGCGTTGAATGAAAATAAAAAAGATGATCAGCAGAGCGCTAATCATCTTCAAATTTATACTTTTTATTACAGATTAAGCGTAGTGTCCGTCAATGGCTAATGAAATTTGATCGAAGATGTCATCAATAGAGCCTACTCCATTTACTTTACAAATTTTGTTTTGGCTTGAATAAAACTCTGCCACAGGAACCGTTTTATTCAAATATTCCTGAATACGAACGTTGATTTTTTCCTCATTTTGATCGTCTGCTCTTCCCGAAGTCTTTCCTCTTTCAATGAGTCTTTTTTTCAACTCCTCTTCTGGTACGTTGAGCATAATCATGCAAGCGATGGTAGTATTGTGCTTTGCTAGTAATTTATCTAGTGCTTCGGCTTGTGCTACAGTGCGTGGAAAACCATCGAAAATAAAGCCAGGAGCAGTTTTGAATTCGTTGATTGTTTCATCAACCATTCCAATCACAACTTCATCCGGGACCAATTTTCCATTGTCCATAAAAGATTGGGCTTTTTTACCCAAGTCTGTTCCTTCGCCTAAATGTTTTCTGAACAAGTCTCCAGTAGAGATGTGTTTTAGGCCATACTTAGAAATGATATTTTCACTCTGAGTGCCTTTTCCCGCGCCTGGAGGGCCAAATAAAACGATATTAACCATTTATTGATTGGATTTTTTTCAAGCTTCAAATATAGTGAACGAAAATTTACTCGCCCTTCAATTGATAAATATCTTTGAGATTTCGACCATGGCCGTCATAATCCAGACCATAACCTATCACGAATTTCTCTGGTATTTCGAAACCAACAAAGTCCAATTTAAGGTTCTTTTCTAACTTTTCAGGTTTTAATAATAGCGTTGCCACTTTAATCGACTTGGGCCCTCTTTCTTGAAAGAAATTAATGACTTGTGCCATGGTAATTCCCGTGTCAACAATGTCCTCGATCAGTATAAGGTGACGACCAAAAACATTTTCTTGCAAACCTAAAACTTGTTTTGCCGCTCCAGAACTATTCATTCCTTTATAGGAAGACATTCTAATGAAGGCGATTTCACTAGGGATATTAACGGTTTTCATTAAGTCGCTAGCGAACATAAATGAACCATTTAAAATCCCGATGAACAAAGGGTTTTTAGATTTGTATTCTTTATTAATCTCTTCGGCAATTGTAGCAACGCGTTGCTGAATATCAGAGTCTTTGAGATAAACAACAAACTCTTTGTCCCGAACTTTTATACTTTCCAATAGTCTAGAAATTTCGTGCAAGTTATATATTTCAAAGCGTTTTCATAAGCTCCTGATAGAGTGCAATCATGCAAACGATGTCGTGTTTGTGTACTTTTTCGTCTGGGCTATGAACGTGATCTTCTGCTGCGCCCACAAAACACCAATCAAATGGGTAGGGTGAAAGTTGTAATTCACGCCCATCGCTAGAGCCAGCACCTTCTACCTCTATTTGATAATCGACCCCTGATTTCTCCGCGATTCCAATGATTTTTTCAACATAACTCCTTCTTGGGATATTACGGTCACGCATTGAAATGGCTACGCCTTTGCCATGCATAACACCTTCTGTGATCCAAGTAATGTCAGAAATCAAGGCCTGTTTCACTTCCCAGTTTTCGTACATATGTTTGGCTAAATAGGGTACTCCACCGCCACCGTGTTCTTCCCAACAGGAAAAAGCGATTACGCCATTTTCCAAAGTTTCTGCCACTTTTAAGGCATTGAAAATACCCAGCCTATTATCTAAGTAACAGGATTGAACATAATCTTTGGTATCTCTGAAATCAGACTTAAAAACAAGTTCTGTTCCGCGAGTAATTCCTCGTGGAAACTTGTAATAAAGATGACCGTCATCTTCTAACAACTCGCATTCAATGGGTCCCATCGCATCGTGGCCAACTAGAGTGTAACCCGATTCTGCCTTAGGTCCACCAATGGCAACCAGCTGATCATTGTAGCGAACGGTGAAGCCAATACTGTCCATGTGGGCGAAAATAGCAGTGCGCGGTGTTCCAAACTTGAGCATCAAGCAATCCTGGAATTCATCACCATGAATTACTTCTGGCTTTACCTTCCATTTAGAAGCATTGGCCTCTACGTAATCTAAGATGAATTCTTTCATGGCCACTTCGTTTCCTGAAGGCGCATGAATTTGGCAAAGCGTTTTGAGTAATTGAAAATCCATAGGTCAGAATTTCAGCAAAAATAAACTTGTAATTGTTCTCAGCCTAAATTTGTCAAGCATATTCACCTTTCAAACTTAATTATCTGGATGAGCCAATGTTTCCACTAAATTTGTGAGCCAATAAATAAGGATGATCATACTCAATCACTCGAATAGTATTGCCAATTGCTACTTAGCTGATCTCCGAAATGTTGCAGTGCAACAAGATCGGCTCAGGTTTAGAACTAATCTGGAAAGATTAGGAACGCTCATGGCTTATGAGGTTTCTAAAACTCTAGATTTCGAATCAAAAACGATTACAACTCCCTTAAAAGAGACTTCCGTTCAACTGCCTAATGATGACATTGTGTTGATTTCGATCTTAAGGGCCGCATTGCCATTTATGGATGGTTTTTTGAAAGTGTTTGATAAAGCTTCGGTGGGTTTTATTGGTGCATGGAGAAAAGAAGAAGGCGATTCGATTGAAGTTGCTTTGGACTATACTGCGGCTCCAGACTTGAATGGTAAGACAATGATTCTAATGGATCCTATGCTCGCCACGGGTAAATCACTGATAGCCACATTGAACCAAATTTTAAAGAATGGAAGCCCGAAAAAAATTCATATCTGTTCGGTGATTTCCGCACCAGAAGGTATTTCTTACGTACAGGAGAATATTAAAATTGATTATCAGATGTGGACATGGGCTGTCGATGAAAAATTGAATGAACAATCTTATATCGTCCCAGGTCTTGGTGATGCGGGAGATCTTTCCTTTGGGTCAAAAATCTAATTAATGTTTTTAAATATTCTGATTCTTATTGTTGGTTTAATCACCTTGATTCTTGGGGGTGAAGTGCTGGTGAAGGCATCTTCCAAACTCGCTTTGAGGTTTAATATCAGTCCGTTAGTCGTTGGTCTTACTGTTGTGGCTTTTGGAACTTCAGCACCAGAATTGTTGGTGAGTCTTAATTCCGCTTTGAAAGGGGCGCCTGATTTTGCCTTAGGAAATGTGGTGGGTTCTAACATTTCAAATTTGGCGTTGGTGCTTGGCCTAGCATCGATTGTTGGGTTTATTCCTATTAAAATGGACAGCGCTAGAAGAGATTGGCCAGTGACTTTCTTTTCTTCCATACTGCTGTATGTTTTTGCCTACGATGGCATGATCAG
>JBLIKG010000083.1:0-8644 GCA_047636255.1 Roseivirga sp.
CTTGCCCAATGACATTGCCATGATGACTACCAATTTACCTGTTGGTTATCATCGCGAAATGCAGGTGATTAAGGAATTGATTTTCCCAACTCTCCAAGATCTGAAAGATTGCTTGTTTATGGCGGAGTTCATGTTGGCCAAAATAAAGATCAACGACCAATTGATAGCACAGGACAAGTACAATTATCTCTTCACTGTAGAGGAAGTAAATCGACTGGTTTTGTCTGGTGTGCCATTTCGGGACGCTTACAAAAAAGTGGGCCTAGCTATTGAAAAGGGCGAATTTAAGCCTGATAGAAAGGTAAACCATAGCCATGAAGGTAGCATTGGCCAATTGAATCATCCTGAAATCAATGCGATGATGAACAAAGCTAAATCAGGCTTCTATTTCGAGAAGTGGGAAAAGGCTTTCGAAGGGTTGGTCAAGTAGACAGTTATTTATGGAGTTCTTTTAATTGATATATAAGTTCCTCGATGTCATCTTGAATTATCGACCAAACGATCTCCAAGTCAATTCCAAAGTAATCGTGGACGATTCGATTTCTGAAACCACGCATTTTAGCCCATTCAATTTGTGAGTTTAGTATTTTAAAGTCGCCATCAATTCTGTTAGAGGCTTCGCCAATAATTTCAAAGTTTCGGATTACAGCATCAATGGTTTTGTTGTCAATTTCAAATTGCTCAAAACTAAGCCCAGATGTATAATCAAGTATTTTTGTGGCTGATTCCAGCATGTCTTGAATTAGAAAGGAATTGTCCCTTTTAGACATAAATCAAGTCCGATTTGATAGTTTGGAAGTAACGATCTTTTATTCCTTTTCGAGACACGAGGTCTACTTTAAAGCCTAGATAACTTTCCAATTCATCAGCAAGCAGAATAAAGTCAGAACCAATTTTCCCATTGAATTCTACAACCAAATCAAGATCGCTGTCATCATTTTGTTCATTTCGAGCGAAAGAACCAAAGATTGCCAAAGACTGAATAGGGTACTTATTAAAAAGAAGCGCTTTTCTTTCTGCTAAGGTTGCCTTTATTTCAGTCAAGGATTTCATGCTTCAAATATATTGAATCCTTAGGACTTATTGAATTGCTCTTCTAAGCTCTACTCACTCACTTCAAACAAATCGGTACTTGGCCAGTTTTTGATCTCTTTGAAAGCTTCGCGCAAGGCCCAACGGCTGGTGTTCCAGAAGCTGCCTCTTCGGGGAGTAGTATTTGAGATGATTACCCAAGAAATTCCATTCAAGTCGCGGGTAAGCAATGCTGATGTACCCGATAGTGTCCCTGATCTATACCAATGTTCTCCATCAACATTTCGCCAACCAAGAGGTTGTTTAATGCCGCCTACTCCTTTGATCATTTTATCCATACTATCTTTCGAGAGTATATCTTTATATCGTTTGGAATAGCCATCCACCATCACCAAAAGGCGCATCATGTCGACAGCATTTGAAAGCCAACCTCCCGCAGGACCCAGCATTTCAACATCATCGGCACCATAAGGCTTATCTACTAATTTGCCCGAACCTGTAAATGCGAGTTGCTTATTATCAGGGCTGTAGTCGTAATATTTTACTTCGTTTTTAACCCTGTCATTTTCGAAGTTTCCCGCGATTTGCATATGTGTTATGCCATTGGGTTTCAAAATGTTTTTCTGAATCCAAGCTTCGTAGTCTTGATCTGTTTTTTCTTCGATGATCCTTCCCAATAAACAGTAGCCAAAGTTCGAATAATTGTAGTGGGTCCCAGGGGTATATGGCAAATGTCTTGAAATTACAAAGTGTATCACTTCATCGAAATCGATGGGATAGCTCACCTTATCCATGTCATGAATTTTTTTAGGAATGAACATGGGATCGCCATAGGTGATCAAGCTCCAGCCAGCGGTATGATTGAGCAAATGCTTAACACGAATTTTGTAAAAATTACGGTTGGTGATGCCGCTGTACTTCTTTCCCTTTAAAATTCCGTTTTCGCCAAAAACATAATCATCAAGCCCAATTTTTCCGTCATCCACTAATTTAAGAATGGCTGTAGCGGTAATGAGTTTTGAAACACTGCCTATTCTAAAGAGGCTCTTAGGTTCAACAGGGACTTTATTTTCTTTATCGGCAAAGCCAAAGCCTTTGGTATAAACCAGTTTTTCGTCTTTTACCACGCCAACTGTTGCACCTGTAAGTTGGAGGCTCTTCATTACTCGCTCCATCATTCGGTCGATGGGTTCTAAAGCGGGGTTATCAGAATCTTTATTGGTAAGCGTTCTTTTTGCGAGCTCGTTGTTGTTAGAATTTTCGGTGGAGACCTTATTCGAATTGGTAAACGAAAACAGCAGAATTACAGAGAAAAGAATTAGTAATGACGTGAGTTTTCGTGGCATAGTTGGAGAGGCTTCCTTTACAATTAGCAAGTATAACGAAACTAGCTAAAAAGGTAAAGGCCAATAGACTTGCTATTGGCCTTTACTTGAAATTTCTTTTGATTATCTCTGTTTATCCTACTTTTTCGAAGCATCGTTCAAACTCCATCCATAATCCATGAACTTGACTTTGGCATTTTCATCGATCTTAACTTTTGAATATTTATTCAAAAATTGAATCAAAGTTTGGCCATTGTTGAAGTCGCTACCAAACCAGCTGAAGATTTTGGAAACATCGATACGGTCTTTGGTGATTTGATTATGCTTAGGATCATTGATAAAGCTAATGGCCTGCTCTTCCAATTGTTGGTTGACCTTGGCCGCTGTAAAAGCTTCTGGTCTTAAAACAGGGCAAGAGTAGGAAGCGCAGTTCACAGCAAAGTGAATTCTTGGCTCTTCGAAATCCTTCCTCAATATTTTATGCTCGACCCTGTCTAAACTAAAATCTTCGCCACCAATTTTAAACCAATCCTTGGTCCATATGGTGTTTACTGTCGGTAAACTGATTGTAGGATTCAAGTCCTTAATGCTTTCCAAAGGATAATTATCTACAATAAGCTTTACTGTAAATGCATTGTACACGTTGATCCAATAGGCTAATTTCTCGTTTTTAGACCATGAGTCGTTTGGCGCATTATTGCTCAAAATATCTAAGTACTGCTCAAGCTTTGCCTTCTCGGAGATCATTCCCTGATAATCCACAAAACCCTCTTTATTGATGTATTTCTTCAGAAGCTCATCCCAGAGTTTGTGATCAGGGGCTGTGGCTGCACCAGCGAAGGTATTGTTGCTTTGGCCGCAGCTCACCAAAATGAGCATTGCAAAGAGTGCTATATTTAAGATCTTTTTCATCTGTTGCTATTTATCGTTGTCGGATAAACTCATTTTGGACGCTTAGAGTTCGACTTAAAATATTGAACTGTCACTTGGCTGATATACGATAAAAAATAGGGGCTGGGATTGAATCACAAAACACAGCCCCAATATCATGATCAGAAATCCATTGCAACACCAAAGGTGAAATTTCTACCAATTGTGGTAAAGCCTAATATACCTACATAATCTGTATCAAGGACATTATTGATGCTTCCGTAAATGGAAAATCTAGAGGACATGAATTTTTGCCTTAAAGCCAGATCGACTAATCCGAAGGCCTCTAATTTATCCTCAGAGAATGAACTGATTCTTCTTTCACCCGTATAGTTGTAGCTAATTCTAGCAGAGCTTGACTTGGTTGGTGCATAATCTAACCCAAGACCAAATTTCTGTTTTGGAATCCTGAAAAATAGGTCATCTCGGTCTGTGGCTAAGTTGGAGAGATTACCAAATACACTCGTTTTTTGGCTGAATTTCCAATCGAAATCAAATTCAATTCCTTTCACATTTCTGGTAGCCGCTAAGTTGACATAAGAGCCGCCAATGAAATTTCCCGCATTATCAAATTGCGAGACGAAATCAATTGTGTTTTGCTCGTTGCGATTGAATAAGGCAAAATTGATGGTTAGATTTTGTTTGGCGTAGAACGAAATACCAGTTTCCATATTGATGGTTTCTTCTGGTAGAAGATTCTTATTACCGAAGAAATCATTATTGATTTGGTACAAAGAAGGCGTATTGTAAGAAGAGGAAAGCGAAGCGAATGGCTTCAGCTTATTATCATTGCCTAATGCAATCAACCAAGAAGGATTCACCGTTGCGACCAAACGATTATCATAATTACTGTGTGTATTTAAGCGCAATCCAAAATGAAGGTTCAATCCATCTTCTGTCTCAAAAACGAAAGAGGCAAAAGGATCGAAGATCGTGAAATCTGCGATTTGCCCTTCAGAATTATCTTCAAGTTGTTGCAAATTCAGACCAAAAATACCTTTGATGTAATCGGTTAAAATAAGCTCATTGGTTAGGTCTACTTGAAGGTTTTTGCCTTCATAAGTGAATGGAAAGCTTCCTTTAAATTCACGTTCGCTGCTATTATAGAGCGCGTTCAGTTTTAAGGTTCCTTTACTGTATTTGAATTTTGGAGTGACCCCAATTCTGAATTGGCTGTTATCAGAGTTATTGGTTGGGTCATCTGTGAAGGCAAAGGCATCGAAATCTGCACTGAACCTGTCATAGCCTGTCAATACATCAACCGAGAATGCTTCATCAAAATCATAACCCAATTTGACTAGGACATTTTGACTTTCGTAGGAGTCATCATCATATTGCGTATTCGGATCGTCATCAGTGTCTTCTGCTGCAGAAAAACCTTTCACAGACCTATGGCTTCCGGAAACGAAATAGTTGAATTTTTCGGTTTTGCCATTAACATTTCCGCTTGCTCCAAACGAGCCAAATGAACCAGTATTCGCATCTAAAGAGCCACCCAGTTTTTTGTCTTTTGCTTGTTTAAGCTTAATATTAATTACACCTGCCGCAGCATTGCTGCCATACAGTGCACTCACTCCGCCTTTCAGTACTTCTATGGATTCGACCTGATTTGCTGACAATAACCGCAGGTCATAAAACAAACTGATGGCCGTTGGGTCATTCATTGGGACACCATCAATCAAAATCAATGTATAACGGCTTCTCGCGCCTCGGACATAGTATTCTAGGTTGGTGCCTGGCGTGCCGAAGTTTCCATCGACTTGTAAACCCGGTACAAGATTGAGTAAATCGGCAACCGATCTCCCTCCTGATTTTTCAATGTCTTCTGCTGAGATTTTGTAGATAGTCTTCCCAGATTTCTCAATTGGTATTTCCATTCGAGTTCCGGTTACCACCACCTGACCGAGGTCGCGGACTTCTTCATTTTGAGCGATAAGCAAAGACGAAGCGCATAAGAGCGCAGCGGTGAATAAGTTTTTAAATTTCATAAGTAGTTTTAAGTGTTATAAGTAGTTTTTCAAGCGTATTAAATTCAGATCCTGTTGGCTCCAATCGCCAAGGATTCACGTTCTCCTCATTCACGTAAATCTTGGTGATGGCTTCTTCAGCCAATGAAAATCCGTTTCTTTCTAATGCATTTTTAGTCCATTGATAATAAATGCCTTCTCCAATCAGCGCGATCGGACTACTGGCAGTATTGGGCTTTTTGAAGCTGGCCGTGGCCTTCTCGAACAGAAGTCCTTCATGCGCAAATGCTTTTTCAATCCCACCATTCAATACCAAATCTTCAGGAATCCCTTTGTGCAGTTGATGTTGTCTATCTATCAGCCAAACCTGATCTGCCTGATGCAAAGCCAAATCCAAGTGGTGAGTCGTCATCAAAATACTTTTACCTTCTTCCTTCGCTAACCTTTTTAATAAATCGAAAATTTCAATCCGAGTGGGAAGGTCAAGGTGAGCGGTAGGTTCGTCTAAGAATATCACAGGCGTGTCCTGTACTAAAGCGCGAGCAATGACTACTTTTTGTCTTTCTCCATCGCTGAGTTCATCGGTGTGCTTATTGACGAATGCCGTGGTTTCAGTCACTTCTAGCGCCCAATCGATCACAGCCTTGTCGGCTTCGCTTAATGTGCCCATCCAACTGGAATAAGGGAACCGACCTAATGCTATCATGGCATAGACGGTAAGATTACCAGGGGCAATGTTTTGGGTGAAGACTAGGCTGAGCATTTTTGCTTTTTGCTTAGCACGTAAAGCTGCAAGTTCATGCCCATCAATTTTAATTGTCCCAGAAAGGGGCTTTAATAAGCCACAAAGGCTGCGAAGTAAGGTGGATTTTCCGGTACCATTAGCGCCTAAAAGACAGGTAAGTTCACCCTGATGCAAATTCAGATTAAGGCTAGAAAGCAAAGGCCCAGCTTTGGTATAACCAATGGCCAAATTGCTTGCGGTCAATATAGATTTGGACAAACTCAAAAGCTCTTTTTAAGATTTTTTCGTTTCAAAATAATCCAAATCACCACAGGAGAACCTACCAAAGCAGTGATCGCATTTACTGGCAATACCGTTTGACTGCCTGGTACTTTTGCTAACAAATCGCAGAAGAGCATGAGAATGGCTCCGACCAAAACTGTCGCTGGAATTAATATTTTATGGTCTGAAGTATTGAGTGCACTTCGAGTCAAATGAGGCACCGCAATACCAATGAAGCCAATTGGTCCGCAAAATCCAGTAATCGCTCCGGCCAGTACGCTGGTGATGGCAATGATCCCAATCCTTGTCCAACGAAGATTTAAGCCCATACTTTCAGCATAATCTTCTCCTAGAAGTAGGGCGTTCAGGCTTTTTGAAGTGAAAAAGGTCATGAGAATCCCGAAGCCAATGATCAAGGCCAAAACCTTAAGTTGTTCATTGGTGACCCCGCCCAGACTACCGAAGGTCCATAATATGTATTCTTGGATCTGCTCAGGGTCGCTGAAGTATTGCCAAATACTTACGATGGCAACGGTGATATTAGCCACCATAATGCCCACGATAAGCATGATTACATTATCTCTTATTTTGAAGGAAATGGCTAAAATGATCAGCAGCACCAACATGGCTCCAGCGGTTGAGGCTAGAATAATTAACCAACTTCCACCAATGCCCAATTGACGGATGGCAAAGGCCGTAGTTGCACTACCTGTAGCCAACATTACTGCGGCCACTCCTAAACTAGCACCAGCGGTAATACCGAGTACCGATGGCCCCGCCAATGGATTGCGAAAGAGCGTTTGCATTTGTAAGCCCGCAACAGACAAAGCACTACCAGCTAAAATTGCAGTAATCGCCCTAGGTAACCTGATTTTTAGGATAATGCTCGAAAAAGCTTCGTTATCAGATGTGCCCAATAAAGAAGCCCAAACTTCGGACAAGGGAATAGTAACCGAGCCCAAGGCGATGTCCAGCATAAAAAGCACGATCAACCCAATGATCATTAAAATGATCATCTTCCAGCTGAAGTCTCGTTTTACAACGAGACTTGATTCTAAAGTTTTAGCATTTTTCAAACGGCTTATTTAAGTCGGTTGTAATAAACCAATTGATGATTTGGCAAAAGCGCTGGATGGAAAATCTTGACGATATCTTTGAGTACTATATCGGGATTTACGACTGCTGATTCATAATAATCATTGCCGCCACCTTCGGTATATCGGCCATAAACATTGAAGATATTTCCGTTTTTAAAAGATTTGAAATCCGCATAACGACTGTCGCGAAGCAGCACTTCGTCCAAAGTTTTAGCATTACTTGGCGTCATCCAGTAATCGGCTTCTAACCCAACTTGATACACTGTTTCGAAATCCAATTTCAGACTTCCAGTTGAAGTATCTGATTTCCAGGGATAATCTACCTTGGCAAGATTCAATACATTCATTGCGAAGCTCTTTCCTCCGACAACATGCCATACATCGCCTTGGGCAATACCAGTGATGGTGGAAGGGGCATTCTTCACTTCTTTTTCCAATTGCGCTAAAACGCTGTTGTATTCTGATTCAATTTGATTGAAAACGGTATTGGCTAAAGCTTCTTTGTTGAGTAGGGCAGCAATCAGCTTCATCCATTCGGCACGACCTAGCAAATCCTTTTCCTGCCAATCGGCATTGAGCACGACAGGAATTCCAGCGTTTTCTAATTCTTGATAGCGATCATTTTGTGAGTTTGGAAAACCTACGCCCAAAAGCACTTCAGTTTGGTTGGCTATAGTTTGTTCTACATTGAGTACGCCTGAAGCTGCCAATTCTGCGATTTTTCCTTGATCCACTAAGCCCTTAATTTTTTCGCTAGAAATATATTCTTTCGATTCAATGGCCGAAAGCTGGTCAAGCGCCTCCAGTTTTTCGAACATGCCTAAATGGGTTGTAGAAACTGCAGCGATCCGTTGAAGCGGAATTTGCAAAGTGTGCAATTGATCGAAGCCTTCTGGATTGGGAGTTCCTTTTTGAACCAAGGCGTAACTCACCGTATCGACTAGGTCGTTGTAATGCCTGAACAAGTGAACGACCTTATAGTGTTTAAAATAAACAATGTCGAATCCAACCGCATGATCGATGATCAGTTGATCTGGAAAATAGTCTTTAGATGGATCGAAATCTGAAATCTGTTGACCGGATTTCGATTTTGGATTGCAGGCAGAAAGCCCAGCGATAAGAAGGCACAGCAGGATATATACCGTCCTGCGGTGGGTATTGTAGTTTTCAGTCTTTTTCATGCCAAGAACTCTTCCGCAGAGAGCGTTTAGTAGAACGTTACAAAGGCAGGTCTTCTGACTCTCCTAGTGTACTGAGCCTTCCCGACTCGATGATTCGAGCAGTGGC
>JBLIKG010000084.1:0-8633 GCA_047636255.1 Roseivirga sp.
TCGAATCTGACGAATCATGTCCTTAGTCACTGGAATATACTTTGAGGCTGCGCCTGAAGTTCCTGAGCTCAATGCAAAAAACTTGGTTTTGCCTGGCCAGCAAACATCATCTTCTCCTTCTCTGATTTTATGCCACCAACGTTCGTTGATTTTTTCATAATCCGATACGGGAACGTTACTCTTGAACTTGTCGAAAAAGTCATGTGCACCGTAACTTCTAAAAGATTCGAGGACATCTACGAAATCATACTCTCTGCCGAATTGAGTGTTTCTGGCAGCAATTAAAAGCTTCGATAATTCCTTTTTCTGTAATTCATGGGGAGAAGTGTAATCCTGTTCTAACGTTTCTCTAAGCTTTATTCCTTTTTTAAGTATGGTTCCTAGTATAGGCATTCGCTAAAATTCTAATGATTACTATCGCTGAGTCTAAGTTGAATTTCTTCTAACTTTGAAGCTCTACGCGAGTTTCAAAGATAAACAAAAGTACTTCTGAAATTAAGGCCAACCAATGAGTATAGAAAACAACATCAAATTTTACACTGAAAAAATTCAGCCCTACGGTGCTCAACTGATTGCAGTGAGTAAGACTAAGCCAAATGAAGATTTGTTACAGGCTTATGCTGTTGGCCAAAGAGATTTTGGTGAAAACAAAGTGCAAGACATGACAGCCAAATGGGAAACACTTCCAAAAGACATCAATTGGCACATGATTGGCCACTTGCAAAGGAACAAGGTGAAATACATTGCGCCTTATGTTCATCTCATTCATGGCGTAGATAGCGAGCGATTATTAGTCGAAATCAATAAGCAGGCAGAAAAAAATGATCGGATAATCCCTTGTTTACTTCAGGTGTTTATTGCCCAAGAAGAAACCAAATTCGGCTTTTCAGAAGAAGAGTTAATGACTTTTCTGAACTCTGAAGAATTCAAAACTTTGGAAAACATAAAGATTATCGGCCTTATGGGGATGGCTTCCAATACGGAAAACATGGCTCAGGTAAAGTCTGAATTCGAAGGGTTGAAATCACTATCCGATAAAATCAAGGAGAACATCGCGGCCAGCAACATCGAAATGAAAGAACTTTCTACAGGGATGACTAATGATTATATTGAAGCTTGTGAAGCTGGCAGTACGATGGTTAGAATTGGATCAGCTATTTTTGGAGAAAGAAACTATCATTGATATGGGCCCTAAAACCGTTTTAATTATCGCAGGAATTTTTGGAGTGCTTTCCGTTGCCATTGGAGCATTTGGTGCCCATGGTTTAGAAGCGACACTTACGGCTAACAATCGAATGGATACATTCGAAACTGCAGTGAAATATCAATTCTACCATACGCTCGCGTTATTCCTTTTAGGAATATTGATGATCAATATGCAAAGCAACTACTTTAACTATGCAGCCATTAGCTTCTTTATTGGTATGGTAATTTTCAGTGGATCGCTTTATACCTTATCGCTAACCAATATTACTTGGTTAGGCGCCATCACTCCTATTGGAGGTCTAGGGTTTATATTGGGTTGGATATTTTTAATACTTGGGGTTTCAAAAACATTATAAATCAGACTTGAGAAAGTCCCTAAAATTATCTCTACTCACTTTTTGAATAGTAGCATTATAGGTTTCCATGAAATTCTTAATCGGACTAAATTTAGCATTGGGATTCCACTTGATCTCGTATCCTGAAATCTGTCCACTAAATTCTTCAACATAATCAACTTCCTGTTGCTGCTTGGTTCTCCAAAAATATGACTTGGCAGAGGGATTGTAATATTGATTGTTTTTGATCCTTTCTGTTATGATGAAATTTTCCCAGAGCGCACCCATATCATTCCGTGCTTCTGCGTTTCTAAAATCACCGATGATCATATTTCGAATTCCATTGTCATAGAAATAAACCTTGCGGTTCATTTTAATCTCGTTTCTCAGATTCTTGCTAAAAGAAGGCAAACGATAAATTACAAATCCCTTTTCGAGCACATCCATATAGGAACTAACTGTATTCTTATCTATCCCTAAAAGGTTAGATAATTCATTATAGCTAAATTCATTGCCAATTTGAAAAGCTAAAGCCCTCAAGAGTCTTTCTAAAACCTCAGGTTTCTTGATTCCACCAAAAGCCAATAAATCTCTATACAAATAACTATTCACCAACTCCTTTAAAATACCGGTCTCATCGCCCACATTATTAATCACATCGGGGTACATACCGTAGATTAAACGCAAATTGAGCTGTTGCTCGGACTTCAAAAAACCCATATGCTCTTCTAACTCGCTCCATGAAATAGGGTAAAGCTCGTATTCCCATTTCCTACCTGTCAATGGTTCTCTAAGCTCATTTGCTAACTCAAAGGCAGAAGAACCGCTAACGAACAGCTGAGTAGGCTTGATTTGATCAATTATAATTTTCAGAGTAAGGCCTATATTTTGAATGCGCTGCGCTTCGTCAATAAAAATATACTTATTCGAACCAATAAGGCTTTTCAACTGCTCTGTCCCAGAATTGGCGAGCAGATTACGAACAGTCGGGTCATCACAGTCCAGAAATAGAAATTGATCATTACCTAAAATAGCTTTGATCAAAGTGGTTTTACCCACTTGTCTCGGGCCAATAATCACGATAGCCTTCCCTCCTCCGATTCTCTTCTTAATCTTATCTTCTAGTGCTCTTTTGATCATGCTCTATTGAAAATCTGATTCAAATATAATGACTTTCGGTGAATACATTCACCAAAAAGCATGACTTTCAGTGAATACATTCACCGAAAGTTATAAAAACAGATCCATTTGAAAGCTGAATTCTGGTAGTGCTAAAAGAATTTTTGATGAAAATTCACCAGAAAAAGCTCTTTTGAGGCCCTTGTGATGGCTGTATAAAGCCACCGCACATAATCCCGATCTACCATTTCTTCATTGAGATAACCTTGATCTACAAAAACGGCATCCCATTGCCCTCCTTGAGATTTATGGCAGGTGAGCGCATAAGCGAATTTCACTTGCAAAGCATTCAGATATGGGTCTTTCTTGATCAGCTTAATGCGCTCTGATTTTGATTCCACATCGGCATAGTCTTCCACTACCTGATCGTATAACTTCTTTTGCTCTGCGCTCCCTAGAGAAGCCTCAGGAGTATGAAGCGTATCCAAAATTACTTTGGCTTCGAAAGCATCATGGTCGGCATAATCGAGTAGGCGTAAATTCAAAGTAGCAAAGCGCAATCCATAGACCTCCTCAAACCTTACTATTTTCATTACCTCCACAAAGTCGCCATTAGCCAAAAAACCTCCTGCGGTATTTTCGGGTAAATAATGATAGTTGTTGCGCACAATCATCAGCACATCCCCAGCCTCCAACTCATCTTCTCGGTATTGAATGGCCCTTCGGATGTACTCATTGTATTGGACGGCATTCTTATTCGATCGGCAAACTATTACAGTATTCTCGGTGCCGTATTTATCATAAGCATATCGGAGCCCATCTTCCAATCGCTCGCCTGTCATTTTGAAAATATCTTTGAAACTTCCTGTATTGAACTTGATTTCAAACTTCTCTTTCGAAAGCTCCTTCCTCAATTGTGTAGCATTGAACAATATACCCGATGATTCTTCCTGACGCATTACCTCAGTGAGTTCAGTAGAAAAATTGTCGGTTTTGAAATTATGCTTTAGATAAGAAGCTTCTAAGGCTGGACTCTCCATACTGCCTACGGGAGGAAGCTGCGCGACATCTCCAATGAGCAACAGCCGGTTTCCCTCTTTTTCAAATACATAATCAATGAGCTCTGTCAACAATCCCTTGCTTCCATAATCGGACTGATCGGAGAGCATGGAGGCCTCATCAACAATAAAGAGCGTATTGGTATGGTAATTTTTTTGTCGTGAAAACCGAAGACTTCCCCCCGGCTCTGCTGTTTGTTGAAAAATCTTTTTGTGGATGGTAAATGCCGTTCGCTTCGAATAACCAGACATCACTTTTGCTGCTCGACCTGTTGGCGCCATCAAAACATACTTCATATTAAAGAACGGAAGCATATTGACTATAGCACCAATGACTGTTGTTTTACCTGTTCCAGCATAGCCACGAATGGTCAAAGTGGGTCGGTGCAAGTCCTTCTTTAGCAAAAAATCATCGAACAGCAGAAAAAGCTCCTTCTGACCAGCTGTGGGTTCAAAAGGAAATTTACTCCGCAATATTGCTGATGGTTTTGCCAATTACAGTTTATGATTAATATAGTCGTCAGGAATGATTGTCGCCATTGTGGTGGTTGCCTTGGCGATAAGCGTTCTTTTCTCACCATCAATACACCAAACTTCCGCTTCGCAAAAATTAAGCCTTCTCCCTTGCTTCAGCACTCGTCCAATGGCATGCAGCCGCTGTCCTTTCCCTTTAGCGAAATATGAAACCTTTATTTCTCCCGTCACCACATGCTGGTCTTCTGGCACAAGCGTATAAGCCGCAAAACCAGCAACAATATCAGCTAAAGTGGCGGTTACACCTCCATGCACCAAGCCAGTTTGTTGCTGATGCTCTTGTTTTAGTTCAAGCCAACCTTCTGTAGTTCCAGCTTCAATCACATTCAATTCAAACCCAACCAATTTCATAAAGTGCTGTCGCTCTAAAAAACGCTCAATTCTTGTTTTGAAATTGGGATTAAATACCTTTATCATCCTTTCAATTTTGGACAAATATATCGCATCTCCTAGTTATGGAAGCACTCGAAAACAAAATCAAATCTTTATATGGCGAAAAACTTCGGGTTAGAGTTTGTGGTATATGCATAAAAGAGGGCAAGCTTTTACTTGTCCATCATAAAGGCCTCACTCCCTCTGGATCACTTTGGGCACCCCCAGGAGGAGGCATGGAATACGGTGAAGATGCTAAAACTGCGCTGAAGCGAGAGTTTCTAGAAGAAACAGGTTTGGACATAACAGTTGGTGATTTTTTATTTGTGCATGAATACCTCGATCCACCACTGCATGGCATCGAATTATTTTTTGAGGTTGAAAATGCTGCTGGAACACTAAAAAGTGGCTCAGACCCCGAAATGGGGCGCAATTTTCAAATTATCACTCAAACCCGCTTTATGCCACTTGAAGAAATAAAAAAAATCCCTGAGGTTAGTCTGCACTATGTTATTCAAAATATTACTAGTTTCGAAAGTCTTTTAAAACTGCGAGGTTATTTTAAATTTCATTAGAAATGCATAAACTAGCGGTGCTATTAATTTCAGTTACCTAATAAAATAGTTATAATTGTAAAAAAGTCAACCTTCAAATGAACCTAACTAAAATCATTACTGCTGTCATATTCATAGGCGCGACCGTATTGGGATACTTCCTTTACGATGGTATTCATGCTACAATTGAAGAAGCCAAAGAAATAGAACGAGTTGAAAATACGGTAAAAGCCAAATTAGAGCTGATCCGTGATGCCCAAATTGCCTACCAAGGGGCTTATGGCGATTATGCCGACTCTTGGGAAAAGCTGATCTCTTTTGTGGATAGTGGCAAAATCTGGTTAATCCAAAGAACTGAAAAAATTACTCAGCTTTCTTATGGTGCTGAAAAGTCTGAATTCATCTACGACACGCTAGGTTTCAGAACTGTGAGAGATTCATTATTCAATTTCCCGAATTTTGATGCAGCTAGTCTTCCAAGATTACCACATGCCATGGACAAATTCTTTTCGCTTTATGCTAAAGACTCAATTCGTGCGGGTGTGAGTGTCGACTATATCGAAGTTGTAGATACCTATCCATTCGATAGATCTAGAACTGAGGATAATGATATCAAAAACCAAAGACCGTTAAAATTCGGTTCGAGAACTGAAATTACCTTAGCAGGTAACTGGCAGTAAACCGGCAGCGTGACTACAGTTAAAAGCTACCAAAGCATAAAAATTAAGGACGAAAGGCTGGACATTGATCATATTGATCAATGTCGTCTTTCGTTTTTTATTGGTGAAAATGACTGCCAAATCACTGTCTTTGATGAAAAGAAGCAGAAACTCCTGCTTTTTGAAAGTTACTCTATTGATTCACCAATAATCGACTTTCTAGAAAAACTAAACCGCGACCACGAATTGGTGCCAGCAGGTTTTTGGCCAACTATCCATATTCATATACGGAACAATAAGTTCTGTCTAGTACCCAATTTCCTTTTCGATGAAGGATCTGCGTATGACTATATCAAACTGAATACTGATACAAACCCCGAAGAAGATAATTACGCCATAAAACAGCACAGGCAGCTTATGGCAACTTATGTTTTCGGCTACTCAGCTAAAATTCAAGAATGGTTTTTCAAAAAATATAAAAAAGCAAGCATCCATATTTTTCATGAGGGATCATCTTTTTTAGATAGCCTTGAAAATCAACTCTTGAAAATCGCAAAACCAGCTATCTATCTAAATTGCACGGCTAACACACTCATGATTGCTGGTTTTAACGGACAAAAGTTGATGATTTATAACCAAGTCAGAATTAACGACATCAAGCAACTACCGAAAATTATTTTGATGTCGATTCAACAGTTCAGTACTGATGGCCAAGACACTCCCGTTGTTTTGTGGGGTATTGAAAGCCAACTAAAAGAGATTAAACCGCTGTTGAAAAAATATTTTAAGAGCCTCAGTCTAGGCAAAAGAGCAACTAATATCAAAATGGCACATCAATTTGATGAAATTGAGCTCTATGAATTTGCTGAAATATTTGGTAGCTTCTCTGAGCTTAATTAACCTTTAATGCAATCGTAATGAAGCGTATAGCGATTTTCCCAGGTTCATTTGACCCATTTACTAAAGGCCATGAAGACATTGTGCTCAGGAGTCTAAGCTTATTTGATGAGGTAATAGTTGCCATCGGATTCAATAGCTCAAAAAACAAGCGATATTTCGAAATCGAATTTATGGTTGAGAAAATAAAAGCAACCTTCAAAGAGACCCCACAAGTCTCTGTCCTCGTTTATAATGAACTGACGGCCACTCTTGCCGATAAAGTTGGGGCTAATTTTCTTTTGAGGGGATTAAGAAACACAACCGATTTTGAGTACGAAAACAGCATTTCGCAAGTAAATCGTCACTTAAATAATAAATTGGAAACTGTTTTCCTGATTACCTCACCCATTTTTTCCTCAGTGAGTTCTACCATCATCAGAGAAGTGCATCGCTACGGAGGCGATGTACAGGAATTTATTCCTTACGAACTCTGAGCTTTTTTACCTCTTTTTTCTTGTTTATAATTTTTATAGACATGCTCTATGGATCGGTAAGCATTGTATAAAGCAACATCTACCTCTTTTGTCGACATCCACTTTACTTCATCAATATCTTCTTCGACTTGTGGTTGCATTTTTGAATCATCTAAACAATCCATGGCAAACCATTTGGTCTTTTTAAGGATGTTCTTGCCTCCTCTCACGTAAGTATGCCAGGTAGTGCAAATTTCTTCCCTTACTTTGACCTTAACACCACATTCTTCCTCAACTTCGCGCTTAGCCCCGGCATCATTGGTTTCTTTTCCTTCAATCTTACCTTTTGGAAAATCCCAGCTGCCCAAACGGTGAATCATTAGGATTTTATCATCCTTCGCAACTACACCTCCCGCAGCTTTTATGATTTTAAACTTACTCTTGATGATCGTGATCGTCTCTTCATATTCCGCAGTAATCAACGTAACCGAATCAAGGCCTTTGAGCTTCTTGTTATGAAGAATGAATAAAAGTGATTTTATGATACCTTGAGTAGCATTTGTAACCAATACGTTCCCTTTGAAAGTCTTTTCATTGAGAATAATGTCGTCTGTATTCAAGACAAGATCAAACCTTGACTGGTCCATAACTTCTTCGGGGCGCTTGATCCGAAGTGGTTTGTCTTTGATGTAAATTCTCATCTGCGAGCGCTATCTTTTTGCTAATATGAAATTATTTTCAGTAACAATACCTGTGATGTCTTTATAAATTTCAGAAAAAAAATCTCTTAAATTCGTGCCATGGAAAAAAATGGCAACGCAAAAGACATCGCGCTGAAAGTAGCTTCTGATCTTTTAAAGATCGAGGCCATTCGACTGAACAAAGAAAAACCATTTACTTGGAGTTCTGGCTGGAAATCTCCGATTTATTGTGACAACAGAATGTCGCTTTCATTCCCCGAAACCAGGACCTATATAAAACAAGCATTGGCAGATGCTTGCAAAACCTATTTTCCAGAAGTGGAATCTATTGCTGGCGTGGCTACAGCGGGTATTCCACAAGGCGCCTTGGTGGCCGATGAACTCAACATCCCCTTTATTTATGTGCGTTCCTCGCCAAAAGGCCATGGAATGGAAAATCTTATTGAAGGTAAAATTGTGCCTGGCCAAAAGGTAGTGGTGCTTGAAGATTTGGTTTCTACTGGAGGAAGTTCATTGAAAGCAGCGGAGTCTCTTGTAAAAGCCGGCTATGAGGTTCTAGGGATGCTTGCTATTTTCACTTACGGTTTCCCATTGGCCGATGAGAATTTTGCGCAAGCAGGCATTAAGCTCCATTGTTTGAGTGACTATTCCATTATGCTTGAAAAAGCCAAGGAACTCGGTTACGTTTCTCAAAATGATTTGGCTTCTCTCGAAGAATGGAGAAGAGACCCAGCGAACTGGAA